>CAZHEW010000590.1:0-2152 GCA_964531815.1 uncultured Verrucomicrobiota bacterium | reverse complement strand
GACGGCTGGGCGTACGACATCGGCTACGGCGGCCTCGACCACGTCCTGGCCAGCGGCCGCGACGTCAATGTGCTGGTGCTGGACACCGAGGTGTATTCCAACACCGGCGGCCAGTGCTCGAAGTCCACGCCGCGGGGCGCGGTGGCGAAGTTCGCCGCGGGCGGCAAACCGCTGCGCAAGAAGGATCTCGGCCTTATTGCCATGGGTTACGGCTCGGTGTACGTGGCCAGCGTGGCCCTGGGCGCCAAGGACGAGCACACGCTCAAGGCATTTGTCGAGGCCGAGTCCTATCCCGGTCCGTCGCTCATCATCGCATACAGCCATTGCATCGCTCACGGAATTGACCTGGACCGCGGGGCCGGCGCCCGGCAGCAGCGCCTGGCGGTTGATTCGGGCCAGTGGCTGCTCTACCGCTACGACCCGCGGCGCGCCGAAAAGGGCGAGAATCCGCTCCAGCTCGATTCCGCCGCCGCCAAGACCAAGGTGCAGGATTACCTGCTCTCGGAGAACCGGTTCAAGATGCTCACCAAGAGCAAACCGGAGGACGCCAAAAAGTTCTTCGCCCAGGCCCAGACCGACGCCGACAAACGCTGGGCCTATTACCAATACCTGGCGGGGCTCAAGCCCGCCTCGGGCAATGGCGCAGCCTCGCAGCCCAAGCCCGCCACCACCGTGGATCAACAACCTTAACGCATAACGACTCAGGCTTATGGATCTAAAGACCACCTATCTCGGACTGAAACTTCGCACGCCGCTCGTTCCCGCGGCCTCACCGCTGTCGGAGGAAATTGACGGCATCAAGCAGATGGAAGACGCCGGCGCGGCCGCCGTGGTACTCTACTCAGTGTTCGAGGAGCAACTGCGCCGCGAACAGGCGGAACTGGACCATCACCTGGAACACGGCACTGAAAGCTTTGCCGAAGCGCTGACCTACTTCCCGGCGCCCAGCGAGTTTCGTCTTGGGCCGGAGGAGTATCTGCAGCATATCGCCAAAGCGAAGCAGGCCGTGCGCATCCCGATTATCGCCAGCCTGAATGGCTCCTCGACTGGCGGTTGGACGGAGTATGCCAAGGGCATTCAACAGGCCGGCGCGGACGCCCTGGAGTTGAACATCTATTACATCCCGACCGACATGGATCTCACTTCTGCTCAGATCGAGCAGACTTATCTCGACATCCTCACGGCGGTTAAATCGGCGGTGACGATCCCGGTGGCGGTGAAACTCAGCCCGTTCTTCACCAACTTCGCCAACATGGCCAAGCGGCTTGACCAGGCCGGCGCGAATGGGCTCGTCCTCTTCAACCGGTTCTACCAGCCGGACATTGATCTCGAGGCGCTGGAAGTGAAGCCCAACATCCTGTTGAGCACGCCGATGGCCATGCGCGTGCCGTTGCGCTGGATCGCTCTGCTTTACGGCAAAGTGCGGCCCAGCCTCGCCGCCACCAGCGGAGTCCACCGCGCTACGGACGCTCTGAAGATGCTCATGGCCGGGGCCGACATCACGATGCTCTGCTCCGCGCTCATCCGGCACGGAGTTCGGCAGCTCGGCGTTATCGAACGCGACCTGATCGCCTGGATGGAAGAGCACGAGTATGAGTCGGTGACTCAGCTTAAGGGAAGCCTGAGCCAGAAGAACTGTCCCGACCCGAGCGCCTTCGAACGCGCCCAATACATGCGCGCCCTGGCGGAGTACTCGACCGGCAATGCCCGCGGCGGGTGAGGAGCAGCAAGGTTCTCGCGTTCTGAGCTTGGCCAACTGGCCGCTTTAGGTCAGCATAGCCCCTGCCGTCGCTAAAGGCGGTGGCACTATGAACGCGATCAGAATCAACCTTGCCCCGGGCAGAATCCTCTGGTTGAAGGGCGCCAGGTCAAGCCTCGTATTACTTCTTCAAGGCCTGTTGATGTTAACCGCACTGCCTGGCGGCGCTGCCGCTCCGGCAGCACAAGGCTCCACTGACCGCCCCAACATCCTCTGGCTGGTTAGCGAAGATAATGGGCCGTTTCTGGGTTGCTACGGCGACCCGCTTGCGCGCACCCCCACCATAGACCGGCTGGCTAGCCGGGGCGTGCTCTTCGAGCGCTGTTTCGCCCAGCCGGTTTGCGCGCCCTCGCGGTTCGCGCTCATCACCGGGATGTACGCGACCACTTGCGG
>CAZHEW010000589.1:0-2155 GCA_964531815.1 uncultured Verrucomicrobiota bacterium | reverse complement strand
CAGGCCGCCCCGGCGCCCGCCGACACCAACTTCTTCCCCATCATGGCCTGGAACTGGGCCCCGAAGGACCCGGCTGTGCTGCAGACGATGCGGGAGGGCGGATTAACGGTCGCCGGGTTCGTCAGCCCGGACACACTCGATGCGTGTCAGGCGGCCGGCCTCAAGGCGATTGTCTCGGACGCGCGCACGTCCGGCTACGACTGGGCGAACGTGGATGAGGCAAAGGCGCGAACGAACATCGCCAGCCTGGTCGCCGAGGTGGGCGGGCACCCGGCGGTTTATGGCTATTACCTGCGAGACGAGCCCAATGCCGCGATGTTCCCGGGGCTGGCCAAGGTGGCAGACCTCATCCGCGAGTTGTCGCCGGGCAAATGGCCTTATATCAACCTCTTTCCCGACTACGCCAACTCGGATCAGCTCGGCGCGGCCACTTACGCGGAGCACCTGGAGCAATTCATCGCCACCTGCCGCCCGGCCATCATCAGCTACGACAATTATTCGCTGATGGACGACGGTTCGGTGCGCGATAATTACTGGTCGAACCTGGAAGCCGTGCGCGCCGCCTGCCTGCGGCACGGCCTGGAGTTCTGGAACATCGTGCTGGCGACTGCGCACTTCAACTACCGCGAGCTCAACGCCGCCGACTTCCGTTTCCAGGTCTATACGACGCTGGCCTACGGCGGGCGCGGGATTTCCTACTTCACTTACTTTTCGCCGACCACGGGCAACTACCGGATGGGGCCGATTGATCAGTTTGGGAACAAGACGCCGACATGGTATTTCATGCAGCACGCGAGCCTCCAGATTCAGAAGCTGGCCCCCACGCTCTTGCAGCTCAGCTCCGACGCCGTTTATCATTTTGGGCCGCTTCCCTCCGGAGCCAGCGGTCCGCCCACGAACAGCATTGTGAGCAGCGCCGGCGGGGACGGCTTTCTGGCGGGCGACTTCACGCACCGGGACGGCTCGCGCTACCTGATGATCGTGAACAAAGACCTGGCGAAGTCGCGCGTCTGCTCGCCGCAGTTCCGCGCCGCTCCGAGCCGGGTGCTGCACGTCTCGGCTTACACCGGCGGGCTGACGCCTTTCCATGGCGAGGACGTTTGGGTGGCGCCGGGGGGCGGGGTTCTCCTCAAGATCGAGCGTTGACTGGAGCGAAAGGGCGGAACGGGATTTACCGGTTGCGGGCCAGTTGCTTTGCCAGCCGAATGGCGGCGACCATGCTGGATGGATTTGCCTTGCCCTGGCCGGCGATGTCGTAGGCGGTGCCGTGATCGGGCGAGGTGCGGATGAAGGGCAGACCGAGCGTCCAGTTCACGCCCGACTCGAAGGCGATCATCTTGAGCGGCGCCAATCCCTGGTCGTGGTACATCGCGACGACCGCATCAAACTCGCCCTTGAAGGCATGGTAAAACAGCGCATCGGCGGCCAGCGGGCCGACTACCTCCAACTGCCGGTTCCGGGCGGCCAGCACGGCCGGGGTGATGATCGTTTGCTCTTCGGTGCCCATCTGGCCGCCCTCGCCGGCGTGGGGGTTCAGACCACAGACAGCAACCCGGGCGCGCGGCAGGCCGAGAAGGCGGCAAGCCTCTGCGGCCAGCTCGATGACCCTCTCGACTTTGGCTTGCGTGAGGTGGTCGGACACTTGCTTGATAGGCAGGTGGGTGGTGGCCAGCGCAACACGCAGCCAGCGGCCGCGGTCGTCATGGCCGAGCAACATCATTGCCGTGCGCTCGGCGTTGGCGAGCTGGGAGAGCATCTCGGTTTGTCCGACAAAAGCCTGCCCGGCTCGCACAATCGCTTCCTTGTTCACCGGCGCGGTCACCAGCGCGTCGAGTTGGCGGCGCAGACAGCGCTGCGCTCCTTCGCGGACCCAGGCAAAGGCCGCCCGCGCCGCGGCGGGCGCTCCCGCCGGCAAGTCGTCCGGCAGCGCGTCGGGCAGGGGATGGCACAGGAGGAACCGCCCGGGTTCGTCCTTGCCGGTGTCAGTTTGGAGCGGGAGTTTCAACCCGAGTCGCTCGTTGAGGCGGCGCGCGTGGTCCGCGTCGCCGATCAGCAGGTAACGCGTGTTGTCGGCCTCCGCTTCGAATGCGAGGGCTTTGAGGGTGACTTCCGGGCCGATGCCCGTGACGTCACCCAGGGAAATGCCAATCCGGCT
>CAZHEW010000588.1:0-2165 GCA_964531815.1 uncultured Verrucomicrobiota bacterium | reverse complement strand
CGCCGGAGTATCGGGCTTTCTGGGTGGATGCGTGGGGCACTGGGTTTTTGACCCAAAGCCAGGTTGACACCTTGCTGGGCACCGTTGGCACCAGCAACGGCGGTCAGATCCGCAACGCCAACTGTAACGCCGTGTTTGTTCAGGTGCGGCGTAATTGCGACGCCTGCTATCCTTCCAGCATGGGCGAGCCGTATTTCACCTCCGGCAATTTCAACGCCTTGCAGGCGATGATTAACGCGGCCCACGACACCACGGGCGGCAAGAAGCGCATCGAGGTCCACGCCTGGATCGTCACCTTCCGCACCAGCGGCGGCACGGTCTATTCGCTGCATAGCGACACCCCGACCGGCAGCCTCACCACCCTCGACAACTACTGGCCGACGCGAGATAGCGCCGGGGCCGAAACAAGTGACCAGGCCTTTGATCCCGGACATCCCCTTTGCCTCCAGTACACGGTCAACGTCTGCATGGACCTCGTGAACAACTTCAACATTGATGGCCTCCACTACGACTACATTCGCTTCACGGCCAACAACCAGGGCTACAACCCGACCAGCATCGCCCGCTACAACGCCCGCTACGGTTTGACCGGGCAGCCCGCCTCCACGACCGAGCAGTTCAAGCAGTGGCGCCGCGACCAGGTCACCGCGCTGGTGCGGCAGGTTTATGCGCGCATTCAGAAGAGCAAACCGTCGGTCAAGCAGTCCTGCGCCGGCGTCACCTGGAATCCCTCACCCGCCACCTCCAGCCGGGCGAGTTTCCAGGCCACGCGTCCGTACTACGACGTCTATTCCGATTGGGATAGCTGGCAGCAGGAAGGCATCGTGGACATGAATGTCCCGATGACCTACTACAACTGGGCGAGCCTGCCCACCGATTACACAAAGTGGATGAACTTCGAGAAGGATCGCAAGTTCAACCGCTTCATGATTGTCGGGCCGGGCATCTACCTGAATTCCCTGGCCAACGCTATTGATGAAATCCTCATGACGCGCGACGCGTCCCCGTCCGGCAATTACGCCAATGGATTCTGCGGCTATTCCCACCGGACACCTTACAGCGGCGGTTCCTGGTCGGGCTTCAGCCCTTCCCTGGTGTCGTCCGTGACTCCGACGTGGGCCGACGTCCCCGACATGCCCTGGAAGTCCGCGCCTACGAAGGGCCACATGATGGGCACGGTGACGATGGCCGGCACGGGCGCCTGGGCCGACGGCGCCACGGTGAGCATCACCGGCCCCGCCAACCGCACCATGTATGTGGACGGAACCGGGTTCTACGCGTTTATTGATCTGCCGGTCGGCACCTACAATGTGACCGCGAGCCTGGGCAGCCTGAGCGCCAGCGGCACGGCCACCGTCGCCATTGGGGCGGTCACCGGCAACATGTACCAGGTGGACCTGGTTCTGGGCGCGAACACCCCGCCTGCGATCACCACCCAGCCGCTGAGTCAGTCGGTCAGCCAGGGGGCCAATGCCACGTTCACCGTCGGCGCCAGCGGCACCACTCCGCTTTCTTACCAATGGCGTCTGAATGGAACGCCCATTTCCGGCGCCACCAGCTCAAGCTACACTCGCGCCAGCGCGCAACCAGCGGACGCCGGCACCTACTCCGTGGTGGTGACCAATGCGTACGGAACGGCCACCAGCTCGGGCGCGCTGTTGACGGTGATCGTGCCCCCGACCATCACCACCCAGCCGCTGAGCCAGACCGTCACCCAGGGCATGAGCGCGACCTTCACGGTGGCCGCCTCGGGCACGACTCCCTTCACGTATCAATGGCGGTTCAACGGCGCCAACATCTCCGGCGCGACCACCAGCAGCTACACCCGCGGCAATGTCCAACTGTCGGATGCCGGCAGCTATACGGCGGTGGTGGCCAACTCCGCCGGCAACGCCACCAGCGCAAACGCGGTCCTGACGGTTACCGTCCCGCCTAATCCGCCCACCATCACCACACAGCCGCAAGGCCAGACGGTCGTGTTGGGAGAGACCGCCACCTTTAATGTGGTGGCCGCCGGCGGCATCCCGCTGTCCTACCAATGGCGGCTGAACGGGGCGGACATTGGCGGCGCGACCGCCAGCAGCTACACCCGGGCCAATGTCGGGGCCGGCGATGCCGGCGACTACTCGGTGCTCGTCACCAACCCCTACGGGAGCCTGCTCAGT
>CAZHEW010000587.1:0-2169 GCA_964531815.1 uncultured Verrucomicrobiota bacterium | reverse complement strand
AAAGGCAGCATTGGTCTTGAAAGGAATGACCGATGATGAGTAAGGCTCATGCAGTAATGATCGTCACCCTGGGGGCCGCTCTTATAAGCGCCCGGGCACAAACCGCACAAACCCCTGCCGCGCCGCCGCCGTCGGCGCAACTCTCCGCCACGGAGCAGATGATTAAGGATATTAAGAATCCGACCTCCTGGCTGAATTGGGGCGCCGATTTTCGGGCGCGCAACGAATATTTCAACAACCTGCTGACGTTGAACCACAACAATCCAATTCACGAGCAGGACTATTTCCGGTTCCGAGCGCGTCTCTGGGCCACTGTGACACCGGTGGAAGACCTTAGCTTCGCGGTGCGGCTGGCAGCGGAGCCTCGCGAGTGGATGAAAGAGGCGGGCTATACGCCGATGCGGAAGACGCCTACGGACGGTCGCACGGGGCTGGACATGCGGGAGGGCATCATTGACAACCTGTGGATAGAATATAAGAACATTGCGGACTTGCCGCTTACGGTCAAGGTAGGGCGGCAGGACATAATCCCGAACCGGGATTCCCTGGCGGGGGATGGGTGGTTGCTGAGCGATGGCACCCCGGGCGATGGTTCCTGGACCTACTACTTCGATTCGGCCCGCGTCAAGTACGAGCTCAAAGACCAGCACACGACCATTGAAGCGATGGGCATAGTGCAAGACCCGCGCGACGACGGCTGGCTGCCAACCATGAACAATCAGAATCTGGCCCAGGGCGACCAACGCGAGCAGGGCGTGGTGGTGCAGGTAGCCAACAGCTCTTACAAAGCGGCCAACCTGACCGCTTACTTCATCTACAAGAATGATGACAAAGTCTCGATCCACTACCCGACCGTGGGCGACGATGCGGACATCTACACCGTGGGCGGACGGATCAACGGCATGCTGGATGATCACTGGCAATACTGGCTGGAAGCCGCCTACCAGTTTGGCCGAAAGTCGGACACCCGGGTTCAGTATCCTTCCGGGTCAAGCGGCGCATCCCGGGACCTGTCGGCTTACGGCGTCAACACGAGGATGAGCTACCTGTTCAAGGACAGGCTGAATAATCAGCTCACCCTCTCATTCGAGCTGCTCTCCGGCGACGACGGGAAGACAAAGACCGATGAAATGTTTGACTCCCTGTGGGGGCGGTGGCCGCGCTGGAGTGAAATCGGCCTCTATAGCACCGCGGCGGAAGCGCGGATCGGCCAGCAGGCCAACCTGCTGCGTCTCGGCCCCACCTGGACCCTCAATCCCATCAAGGACAGGATGAAGTTCGCCACCAGCTACTACGCCTTGTTCTCCCAGCAGGAGGAGGCAACTCGCGGTGCCGCCGGACTCTTCAGCAACGACGGCCATTTCCGCGGTCATTTCACCTCGGCGATGATCGAATACACCTTCAGCAAGCACATGAAGGGGCATCTGTGGGGCGAACTCCTCTTCCCCGGCGACTACTACGAACACAAGCAGATGATTTCCTTCCTGCGGGCCGAAGTAATGTTCACTTTCTAGCGCGCGGAAGCGTATTGGAGACAAATTGCAGGGGGAGGCCAGGCAAGAAACCTGGCCGCCCTTCCTGCGCCAACCACCCAGGACCAGCGCCTCTACAGCGGCGCGGTGAAGTGGTAAGTGCCGGAGCCGACCTCAAAGAGGCTGCGGCCGGCTTCCACCCCAAGGCATTTGACGCCCGCGGCCCCGGCCGCAGGCTTGCCGCTCTCCTTGGTCAAAGCAGGCTTTCCCCCGGGCACGTGAACGGTGGCAGCAGTGTTGGGCGGGATGGTGACCGTCAGGTGGAAGCGGCCGCCTGCGATCCGCCAATCGCTCGCGATGCGCCCGCGCACCGAGTCGTGGCAGGCCCTGGCTGAGGTCAGGCCGCCGACGAGGTTCGGCTTGATAGTGAAGTGCTTGAAAGCCGGTGCCGCGGGATCGAGGTTGATGCCGGCCAGCGCTTTGTAGAACCAGGCGCTGATGTCGCCGAACATAATGTGGTTGCGCGACTCGGTGCCGTTCCACTGCTCCCAGAGCGTGGTGGCGCCCTGCTCGATCCACCAACCCCAGCTCGGCAGGTCCTTCTGGCTGGCGACGCGGCAGGCCACATCGGCACGGTCGTTTTCCAGCAGCGCGTTCAAGAGGTACTTCGCCCCGAGAATGCCGGTGTCAATGTGGC
>CAZHEW010000586.1:0-2171 GCA_964531815.1 uncultured Verrucomicrobiota bacterium | reverse complement strand
ATTACTACGTGCCGGTGGACCTGGCCGAGAAGGTCATCAACTGCCAGGACCTGCTGACCCGCTGGCTCCCAGCGATGCGTAGTCGCCAGCGTTAGGTCAAGCCGCGCAGTTTTGGAGTGCGCCGGCAGAGCGCAGCGGCGACGGCGCTTTGGGAGGGCTGAGTATGAACAAGCGCGAGCAACCCTTCGCCCCCCCCACAAAAGCGGTGTCGCGCTGCGCTTGCCACCGCAGTCCAAAAGGTTCATTCTCCGTCCCATGCCTGCCGGGCAAATTCCCTGGCCCCATGCGCCGGAGCATCGGCTCTCGGTGCGCGGCACTTACATGGTCTCGGCCAGCACTTACCTGCGGCAGCACCATTTCGCCGGCAAGGCGCGCTTGGCCGTGTTGCACCGGGGCCTGCTCAAGGTGGCGAGCGAATTTGGCTGGCGGTTGGAAGCCTGGGCGGTGTTCTCAAACCATTACCATTTCATCGCCCACTCACCGGAGACGGCGGACACCGCGAAGAACCTCCCCCGCATGCTCGGTTTGCTGCACGAGAAGACCGCCAAGTGGATCAACCGGCTCGACGCCGCCAGCGGCCGGAAGGTCTGGCACAATTACTGGGATACCCGGCTGACGCACGAAAAGTCCTACCTGGCGCGGTTAAACTATGTGCATCAGAACCCGGTCAAACACCGCCTGGTGCCGGTGGCGAATCAATATCCGTGGTGCTCGGCGCGGTGGTTCGAGCGCACGGCCACGCCCGCCCAAATCAAGACCCTCTACCGCTTCAAGACGGACCAGTTGCAGTTGGGGGACGACTTCGAGGTGTCACAGGAATGGTGAGCGGGCTAACTTTTGGAGTGCGCCGGCAGAGCGCAGCGGCGACGGCGCTTTGGGAGGGCTGAGTATGAACAAGCGCGAGCAACCCTTTGCCACCCCCAAAGCGGTGTCGCGCTGCGCTTGCCACCGCAGTCCAAGACGCGCCGGGGTGTTTTGACCCTATGCCAGACTCCGTAACCGATCTCGACTGGGCCATCATCCTGATCTATCTGACGGGTGTCGTTGGCCTGGGCATCGCGGCGGGCTTCCGGCGCCGGCGCGGCGGCGAGGGGAGCCACTACTTCCTGGCCGGCAACACGCAAGTATTCTACCTGCCATGAACCTGCGCATGAGACTCCTCTTGTTGGCCGCCGCCCTTCCATGCGGCCTGTCCCTCCACGCCGGGGAGACAAAAGCCGCCGCCTCCACCCATAACACCGAGCGTCTGCAGTGGTGGCGCGACGCGCGCTTTGGGCTGTTCATCCACTGGGGGCCGGTCAGCCTCAAGGGCACTGAGATCGGCTGGTCGCGCGGCGGCGAGCGGCGCGGCTACAGAGGCCCCGGCACGCAAGTCCCCGTCGAGGTTTATGACAACCTCTACAAGCAATTCAACCCGACCAATTTCAACGCGGACGCGTGGGTGGCCACCGCCAAGGCCGCGGGCATGAAATACATGGTCTTCACCAGCCGGCACCATGACGGCTTCAGCCTGTTCGACACGAAAGCCGACGACTACAAGATCACCTCGCCCGAGAGCCCCTTCCGGCGCGACGTTGTCCGCGAATTGGCCGATGCCTGCCACCGCGCTGGCTTGCGCTTCGGCCTCTATTACTCGCAGCCGAATTGGCACCACCCGGACGCCTTTACCGACCGCCATACGAACTACCTGGCCTACCTCAAGGCGCAGGTGCGCGAGCTCCTGACCAACTATGGCACGCTCGACATACTCTGGTTCGACGGCCTCGGCAAAACGGCCCAAGACTACGGTGGCGAGGCGGTGAACCACATGATCCGCGAGCTGCAGCCGCGCATCATCATCAACAACCGGAACGGCCTGCCCGAAGATCACGACACGCCCGAGCAGCGCATCGGCAAGTTCCAGAACGACCGTCCCTGGGAAAGCTGCATCACCATCTGCAAACAGTGGGCCTGGAAGCCGGATGACCAGATGAAGTCACTACAGGAATGCCTGGAAACGCTCATCCGCTGCGCCGGCGGCGACGGCAACTTGCTCTTCAACGTCGGCCCCATGCCCGATGGCCGGATCGAGCCGCGCCAGGTCCAGCGGCTCGAGCAAATGGGCGAGTGGCTCAAGAACTGGACAGTGAAACGTTCATGCAGCGATGTCCAAGCCAAGGGCTTCACGATAA
>CAZHEW010000585.1:851-2172 GCA_964531815.1 uncultured Verrucomicrobiota bacterium | reverse complement strand
TACAGAGAGACAAGACGCGTGGAATGACGGACGGTTACACGTAAATGTGCCGGCATAACCGCAGGGGGCGCCTCACGGAAATACCCGTCAATGCTCGTAAGCGAACTATTTGCAGTGGCTTATGTCGTCATTCCACACATCTCCCAGGGATGGGCAGGCCAGTGCCCGTCGTGGCCCCGGCGGTGGAAGTGCCATGAGGCCCCCGCGTGCCGAGAGAATTCCGGGCGTGACTTTGCCGCCGTCTCGTGGAAGATTCTGCGCGCTTATGAAGACAGCGATAACGTTTTGTGCATTTAGTCTGGCGCTGGGGTTGGTTGCGGCCCGGGGCCAGGGAACAAACAACCCAACCAAAGCAGAAACCAAATCGGCGGTGAAAGCCGAGTCCAAACAGGAAAAAAGCCCGGTGAATACAAAAGAAGTTGCGGTGATCAAGACAACAGAAGGCGAAATGGTCGTTGAGTTCTGGCCGGATGTAGCCCCCAAGACGGTGGAGAACTTCAAGACGCTGGCGAAGAAGGGCTTCTACGACGGCACATGCTTCCACCGTGTGATCAAGGGGTTCATGATTCAGGGGGGTGACCCGCTGACCAAGAACCCGGCCATGGAATCACGCTGGGGCACCGGTGATCCCGGCTACAAGATCAAAGCCGAATTCAACGAGCGCCACCATGACCGCGGCGTGCTCTCGATGGCCCGCTCCAATGATCCCGATTCTGCCGGCAGCCAGTTCTTCATCTGCCACGGCAACCCGCGCTTCCTCGACCGCCAATACACCGCGTTTGGCAAACTGATCAAAGGGGACGACGTGCTGGAGAAGATTGCCACGACCGCGACGCACCCTCCCGACCGGCCCGACAAGCGCATGGGCGTTGATAGCATCAAGATTGTCGCGGCGGACTCCGTGAAGTAGCGCGTGGCCGGCCTGTGGCCGGGGGCCAGGGGCAAGCGGCCTCGGGGACGCTCGTGACGGTGCTTGCGTCTGCGGGCGGGTGCCCGTATTAAGTAGCTTTGGCCGCGGCTTTGCCGAGGTCGGGGTTGGTAGCTCAGTCGGTAGAGCAGCGGCCTTTTAAGCCGTTGGTCCTGGGTTCGAGTCCCAGCCAACCCACCACCCTTTTCCGCTTCAGAAGCGCAAACCGGATTACGGACCGCCAGACCCGGTGCATCTGAATTGAATTGAGGTCCCCGTGGCGGTAATGGGGGCGAACCGCGGCGCGGCTTGCCAAACGAGGGTAAGGCAGTTAGGATAAAGCCATTATGAGACTATCCAGCAAACTCGAAAAGGTCCTCAACGACCAAATCAATCTCGAACTCAGCTCCGCGT
>CAZHEW010000585.1:0-841 GCA_964531815.1 uncultured Verrucomicrobiota bacterium | reverse complement strand
TCACTTTCAAGCGGCTGCAATGTGTGGCAACCGGCTGGAAACCGCTCATTTTGGGCAACCGCTGGCAACTGCTCGGGCCGTTGCGCTCAATCCCCTGCCCCTCCCCTCCCGGCTCGCCTGGGGCATCCGTCAGAAAGGATAGGTGCCTTAATTCAGGCACCTCCCTCTCCCGGCTCGCCTGGGGCATCCTCAGGTTGTGATACGCAAACTTGCGTATCAGACTCCCTCTCCCGGCTCGCCTGGGGCATCCGATGCCAAAAAGTTCAGTTCTGAAGAATTTGACTCCCTCTCCCGGCTCGCCTGGGGCATCCACTGCCCGATTCGGGCAGTTGAGACTGGCGCACTCCCTCTCCCGGCTCGCCTGGGGCCTCCCGTCGCCGGGACCATGCCGTCCATGCGGGCGCCCAATCAAAATCGTTTCTAGCGCCAGCGGGGGCGTGTCTTGCGGGTCCGTGGGGCGTCCAGTGATGGTCTGGGGTTGGGTTGCGCCCCGGCTGGCCTCGACCGAAAACCAGACCGGGGCACCCCACCGCGAACAGCGCGGCAAGATGGAAAGCCCCGCCGGTAAAGAGACGGAAACCCGGCGGGGCCTGGGGCTGGGCGCGCTAACAATGTTTCCAAATTAGCGGGGGGAGATTACTACTCTGGCAGCTTGAAGTATCCCATGTCATGCAACCGGCGCGTGCGGTCATCCTTCGACGCGATGGCCTTACCATACATGTGGCCAACCAGGGCGGCTGCGTCAATCTGGACTCTGGCGATGTTGTCCCTGATAGTGGCCTCCAACGCCTTCACCTTTTCCGTCAACTCCGCGATGCGGGCGGGTAGGTGCCTGGTCTGA
>CAZHEW010000584.1:0-2173 GCA_964531815.1 uncultured Verrucomicrobiota bacterium | reverse complement strand
TGGACATGGCGGTGCCGGGGCAGGCCACCGCCTGGCCGAGGAACATCACCCGCGGGTCGCGAGCCAGATGCTCCATCGCCCGGCACATTTCATCGAAGTACTTCATGGGCTAAAACTGAACCCGCACGCCCGCGCCGGCATGGGGATACTTGGTCTGGTATTTGTAATGAACCACCAGCGGGTGGGGCGTTTGCTCGCAAGTCAGCGCGGGCTGGTTCCAGGTCTCGCGCGTGTCGGTGCAGACCGACTTGCCGTTGTCCTCGACAATGAACCGGATCGGCAACTGGTGGTTGTGGGAATACTTGATGCACTCGTGCGCAATGCCGGTTTCCGAGGTCATGTCGCCCATGAAACAGTGCACGCGCGCCGTCTCGCCACGGCGCTTGAGGCCCAGCGCAATGCCCACCGAGATGGGCAGGACGCCGCCGACGATGGCCGAGGACACCACGCGGTATTCGGGGAAGCACAGCGAGATGGAGCGCCCGGCCAGAATCTCCGCGCGCACCTTTTCGGGCGGAACCCCCTTGAGCAGGCACTGGTAATGGCTGCGCCAGGAGCAGCAGACCCAGTCCTCCGGGCGCACGTCCCGGAAGATTTCGATCATCTGCTCCTCGTTGCCGTAGTAGAGATGGACTGGGGCGCGAATCTTGGCGGCGTTGAAGAGGTTCGCGATTTCGGTCTCGAAGTTAATCAGGTCGTTGGCGGTCATGCTTTGGTCTGCTTGCGCGGAGTGCCCGGGCCGGAGACCGGGAATGCCTCGCGGGACGCGGGAGCCGGGTTGTTCACCCGGGCCTGGTCGAGCTCGGCGTAATCCTGCTCCGCGGAATAGAAAATGAGCTCGCTGCCGTTGGTGTCAAACTCGAACGGAACCCAGAGAAGGTCGCGCAGCCGTTCCCGCACCTGTTGCTGGCATGCGGGCGGCACGTAGAAAAGCACAAAGCCGCCGCCGCCCGCGCCGAGCAGCTTGCCGCCGCGCGCGCCGCCGCGTTTGGCTTCGGCATATATTTCGTCCACCTGCGAGTTGGAGACGGCGCCGCTGAGGCTGCGCTTGAGCCGCCAGGCCTCGTCGAGCAGGTCGCCAAACCGGTCCAGCGAGCCGCCGTCCGAAAGGATCCGCAGCCCCTCGTCCACCATCTGGCGCATGCGGGTCAATTGCCGGGTCCGCGCGCCGATGTCCGCCACGTAACTGGCGGCCACTTCCGAGGCGGTGCGGCGCAAACCGGTGTAGAAGAGCATCAGCGAGCCATTCAGCTCATCCAGCCGCCCGCGGGGCAGGGTCAGCGGCTCGACGTGAAAACTCCCGTCGCGCTTGAACTCAATCAGGTTGAATCCGCCGTGCGCCGCAAAAACCTGGTCCTGCGAGCCGACGGTCTCGCCGATCAAGTCCTGCTCGACGTGAATGGCGTCTGCGGCCAACTGATTCTGGGAGGTCAGCCGCCCCAGCAGGCCATACATCGCATGGAGCAAGCCGACGGTAAACGCCGAGCTGGACCCCATGCCGCTGCGGGCGGGCAGGTCGCCGTCGTGATGAATCTCCAGCCCGCGCTCGACGCGCAGCATCTCGAGCACCGTGCGGACGACCGGATGCTGGATGTCCGCGGCACGCTGGCAGTCCTCGATCTTGGAATAGACCAGGCGCAGGCGGTGCTCGAAGAAAGGCGGCAGGTAGCGGCAGGTGATGAAACAGTATTTATCAATGGCCGTGCCCAGGACGGCGCCGCCATTTTCCCGGTACCACGCCGGGTAGTCCGTGCCTCCGCCGAAGAAGGAGATGCGATAGGGCGAGCGGCTGATTACCATAACACGCCCGTGTCCGCGCTCCGCCAGCCGGGCAATCGAACCGCGCCGGCTGGATTGTCCAACCGCAGGGCCGCCCGGGAGGCAAGGGAAATCTCAAGCTTCGAGCCAAACATCATTCAGAACCGTGCGGAATCTAGCGGCTCCTCGCTCGGGGCGTCAAGCGCAACCTCCGGCGGCGATTGTCTCCAATTGGGGAAATGGCGTCCAAACGCGTTCCGCCGAAAGCTCTTGATAATTGTCGCTGGAAACAAATAATCCCTGCCCGACAACATGCAAACAACACTCACTAATAGGGCAGCCGACAATATCCGCATCCTTGCCGCCGCCATGGTCGAAAAGGCCAAGTCCGGCCATCCGGGCGGGGCGATGGGCG
>CAZHEW010000583.1:0-2174 GCA_964531815.1 uncultured Verrucomicrobiota bacterium | reverse complement strand
TCCGGGAGCGAGCATCCCCATCCCCGCCGATGAGAGCCACATCACCGCGCTGGACGTTTCCGGCGACGGGATGGTTTACGGCGGCACCAGCGGCCGGGCGACTCATCTCTTTGTGGGGATGTTTCATGGTGTCACGGGCATTGTGTTTGACCTGGGGACGCCGGCCGGGGCGAACCACTGTGCCGCGGTTTGCTGCGCCAAGTCCAAGGTGGTGAGCTGCGTCAATGGCCCGGGCGGCGGGCGCATGGTTGCTACCTCATACCAGGGTTTACCTTTTGATTTAATCCAGGAGTGGGGGTTCAGCCGCCCCTCCATTGATGATTGGGGCAAGGTGGATGGTGAGCGGATTGTCCACGCCGTTGCCGACGGCGCCAAGATGTCCGTGGTCGGCATCACCACGCGCAGCCTATTCGCCGTGGAGGTCGCAAAAGGCAAACCCGAGGTGGTCGGAGAAGTGCCCGGCAAGGGACGTATCGCCCTGGGCTCGAATGGCGGCATCTTCGGCCAGGATACGGGCGACTCGCTGTGGCACTACGACTCGGCGACGCGAAGGCTCACACGGCAAGCGGTGAAGCTGCCCGCGGGTGACTGGGAACGCGCGCCGCTGACCTGGGCCCGGGACACCCGCAGCGGCATCCTCTATACTGCCGACGGGAAGGGCAACCTGTTCTCGCTGGATGAAGCGCGCGGATTCAGCGAGTCCTTGGGGCGCACCTTGTTGGTGCCAGTCGGTCCGATGGCGGTGACCTATGATGGCCGCGTCTTCGGCTTCTGCGGACCGGAGATGGCCAAGATGTTCTGCTACAACCCGGCCACGGGCGCGGTCAGCAACCTCGGCGTTGCAGTCTCCGTCCTGGAGCGTCGCCGCTACGGCTACGTCTTCGGCGATGCCGTGGTGGGCCGCGACGGCCAGATCTTCTTCGGCGAAGACGACGACCTCGGCCACCTGTGGCTCTACTTCCCGAAGATCCTTCCCCGCTAAATTGTGCGCATTACTTGGTGGATCGCACTTGTTGCAGCACTAGCGTCGGCCGACGCGCGGGCTGAATGGACAAACTCACTCAAGCCGACCGGCAAGCCTGCCGGGAAGGTCACGCTCACGGTGGTGAAGGGCAAGCCCCAGGGCGGCATTCTGCTGCCAGACCGGCCAACACCCCAGGAGACCAACGCTGCCGCCCAACTCCAGCACTGGCTGAGGCAAATAACCGGCGCGACGCTGCCTATCAACACCGGCAAAGCGCGCGGCAGTCGTATCGCCATCCGCACAGACCGCTCGCTCGGCGACGAGGGTTATGCCATCGCGGTGAGCCGTGGCCAGATTGTTCTCTCAGGAGGCAAGACTCGCGGTGTGCTGAATGCCGTTTACGCCTTGTTGGAGGAGGACCTCGGCTGCCGTTTCTATGCCAACGACTCCATCCGGCTGCCGCATACTAATACACTGGTCATCGCGCCGGTGGCGCGCGGCTACGTGCCGCGACTGAAGATCCGCGACCCGTTCTATCGCTGCGCGTTCGACCCGGTCTGGTCGCTGCGCAACCGTGCCAACGCCCCCGACGCCGCCGTCCCGGAGGAACTAGGCGGCCACGTGGACTACGACGGTATGTTTGTGCACACGGCGGCGCAAATCCTGCCGCCGGATAAATACTTCAAGGAGCATCCGGACTACTTCGCCCAGCAGGCCGACGGCACCCGCACCACCGCCCAACTTTGCGCGACCCACCCCGAGGTGGTGAAGATTGCGACTGATTACGTGCGCAAACTGCTCAAGGACAATCCCCACACCGAGATTCTCAGCGTCTCCAAGAACGACGTCCAGTTAAGCTGCCTTTGTGAGCGCTGCAAGAAGCTGCGCGACGCGGAAGGCTCGGACATGGCCAACCAGTTGTTCCTCGTCAACCAGGTGGCCGGCGCCATCGAGCAGGAGCACCCTGACGTCGTCATAGACACGCTGGCTTACCTGGAGACAATCCAGGTGCCGAAGACGGTGCGCCCGCGCAAGAACGTCGCCATTCGCCTCTGCAATGACTCCGTCGGGGCGTGGTCTCGGCCATTCACACCCGCCGAGCAGTGCGATGTGGCAAAACTCGCCAGCGCCTGGGGCGCCGTCCATAACCGCATCTACATCTGGGACTACAATGTCAACTTCAGCCACTACCTGGCTCCCATGCCCAACC
>CAZHEW010000582.1:0-2181 GCA_964531815.1 uncultured Verrucomicrobiota bacterium | reverse complement strand
CTGCGGGCGCGCCGTGGGCACGAACAAGGGGGCTGGCAGCTTCACCCGCGGCAACAACTACCGGATGACCCAGGCCCAAGCGGTCCTGCTCATGCAGCAATTTGACAAACTGACGCAGGAAACCGAGGTCCGCCGCGCGAACGCCGATTATCTGAGCGCGAACCTCGGCAAGATTCCCGGCATCACCCCCGTGCGACTGCCCGAGAACAGCCGGCCGGTGTGGCACCTCTACTCTTTCCGCTACGACTCGACCCGGTTCAACGGCCTGTCGCGTGACAAGTTTGCCCGAGCGATGGGAGCCGAGGGCGTCCCGTGCGGAGGCGTGTACCGCGAGCAGTATTACGACGGCCTGCTCGACGAGGCTATTGCCTCGCGCGGCTTCAAGCGGCTCTGGAGCGCCGAGCGCCTTAAGGCTTACCGCGACTCGTTCCAGGAGCTGAAAGGCAACAAGCAGGTCTGCGAGACGACGGTGTCCTTCGGGCAAAACATGCTGCTGGCCAACCGCAGCAGCATGGACGACATCCTCGAGGCCATCCGAAAGATCCAGGCGCACAGTGCCGAGCTGGTGAAGGCATAGGCGGAGGGCTATGCCGATGAAGATCACTCGCCTTTTCCACCGGGGCTGGTGCGGCGGACTGATACTCTCCGTGGCTTTGCCAATAGCCGGAATAGGGGCGGAAAAGACGACACCGGCGGTCGGCATTGCGGTGCGGGAAATCACCCCGGAGCTGCCAATCCGCCTGGCGGGTTACGCCAGCCGGCAGCATGCCGCGGCTAAATTGGACCATCCGCTGCTGGTCCAGGCGCTTGCCCTGAAGAATCCTTCGGGGGAGCGGTTTGTGCTGGTGGGGCTCGACAACCTCGAGGTGAGCCGCGCCTTCATGCAGCCGATCCTGCAGGAGTTGACCGACAAACTGCAGCTAGGCCGCGGCGCCGCAGCCGTCGTCTCCAGCCACACCCATTCGGCACCGGTGCTGGACCAGACGCTAACGGACATGGTTCAGCCCCAGCCGGAGGAACGCGAGCGCATCCGGAACTACAGCGCATTGCTGCGGACCAAACTTGTTGAGGTGGTCGGAGCCGCCCTGGAGGATTGCCAGCCGGCAGTATTGGAGCACGGCTTGGGACGCGCCAGTTTCGCCATGAACCGACGCGTTTATCGGGGCGACGACGTGGTGTTTGGCGACAACCCCGACGGTCCGGCAGATTGGGATGTGCCCGTGCTGCGGATCAAAGGCACTAATGGGGCGGTCCGGGCGATTCTGTTCGGCTACGCTTGCCACGGCACATCGGTTCGGGGTGGGGAGGATTGGTATGTAGTCTCCGGCGAGTATATGGCCTACGCCCGCCAGCACATCGAGGCGCACCAACCGGGCGCAGCAGCCATGTACCTCACCGGAATGGGCGCCGACTGTGACCCCGCGCCACGAGGCCACCTGCTCGACGCCAAACGGCACGGTTTGGAACTGGCTGGCGCTGTCATCGGTGTGCTGGACCAGCCGATGCGCCCGGTCCGCGGCGCGTTCAAGCTGGCCTACGATGAAGTCGAACTGCCGCTGGCAACGCCCCCGAGCCGCGAGCAATTGGACAAAGACGCTCAGGGCGCGGACGTTTATGTGAAGATGCGGGCAGAGGCGTACCTCAAACGGCTGGCTGCGGGCCAGCCGCTCCCGGAGTCAGTCACCCTGCCCCTGGCGGTCTTGCGCCTCGGTGAGGACCTGACCTTTGTGTTGATGGGGGGCGAGGTGGTGGTGGACTACTCGCGGCGGATCAAACGCATGCTGGCCGAGGATCATCCGTGGCCAATCGGTTATGCCTATGAGGTGCCCTGCTACATCCCCTCCGCGCGGATTATCAAGGAGGGCGGCTACGAAGCGGATTCGTCACTCATCTACTACGGCTTCTACGGCCCCTTTCGCACCAGCATTGAGTCGCAGTTGCTGACTCGGCTGGAGATGTTGCTGAGCCGCGCACGCACACAACCCTGAGGCGGTCATCCGGCACGCCGAAGATCGAACACGGGGCAGCGGCAGCGCACGGTGGATAGCCGATTGCCAAATAAACTCAGGTTTCCCCCGATTGTGATTGCGCGTCGGCGACATTGTGGAATAATTGGCACCGGTTGCCGGAGCGTAGCTCAGCCTGGCAGAGCACTTGGTTTGGGACCAAGACGTCGCAGGT
>CAZHEW010000581.1:0-2185 GCA_964531815.1 uncultured Verrucomicrobiota bacterium | reverse complement strand
TGGAAAGGCCGGGAGCAGAGTCAAATCAGCGAGGCGGAATACAACCGGCAACTGGTCCAGCTCGAGCTGCAGGCCGATTTCCTCGCGGGCATTTGGGCGCACTATGCGCAGAAGACCAAGGGCATCCTGGAGGAAGGAGACGTGGAAGAAGCCGTGAACGCCACCGGCGCCGTGGGCGACGACCGCATCCAGATGAAATCGCAGGGGTATGTCGTGCCCGACTCATTTGCTCACGGCACCTCCGATCAGCGCAAAAGCTCGTTCCTCAAAGGATTCAAGACCGGCGATCCTGCGCAAGGCGGGGACGCTACGGCCAGCGAACACGGTAGAAGCGTTGCGCGTGGTTGGTTCCCAGGGGATCGGTGAATTGATACTGGCCGGGAACGGGCTCGATGGCTGTGCCCAGCGCGGGCCAATCGGCCAGCGGCAGCGCCAGGTTGGTGGTGCCCAGGATCGTAAAGATCAGGCCGGCGGTGCTCGCGAAGCCGAAGCTGAGGTTGGTGCCCTCCTGCAGCGCCGGGCCGTTGAGCCACGCGGGCGGCGGGGACGACAAAACGCTGAACGGGTTGCTCTCGCCGGCGTGCCCGCTGCCGTCGCGGGCGCTCAGGGCAATGTCCGTACCGGTCTCCAGAACGCTTATGGTTCCAGTCCACACCCCGTTGGCGAATGCACCGGAGGTAGTTGGATCAATGGCGACGGGGCCGCCGGTCAGGAAGCGGATATTGGGAACAGTGCCGCTGGGTATTCCGAACGGAGACTGGCCAGACCAGGACAAGGGGTCACCATACGAGTTGAAGCTATCCGTACTGGCCAGCACCCGATTCTGCGCTGCGGCGGTGTAGCGGCATCCGCTCTGCGGGTAGGAGTAAGCCGTCCCGTTGTTGTGGCTGAAATCCACCATCAGATGGTTGGTGCCGCTGTAATCAAATGGCGTGCTGAATGCCACGCTGCACCAACCCGTCGAGGCAAAGACCTGGTTGGTGCGATAAACGATGGTCCAGCCGTCGGGGTCCCAGGAATCGCCCGCGCTGAAGGCCGTCCGCGTCGTGTGCTTCATACGGATGGTCCAATTGGTCAGCGTCCTGCCGAGGGTCGAGGCGACTTGCAGGGCGGCGGAGGTCAGCCGCTTGGGGCCGCCGAGGTCATTGGTTAGGTAGATCACTTCGGTGCGCGCCCGCGCGAAGTAATTGTCTATCACGTAGGTGCCGGCGCTGGTGCCGGTACCGACCTGGTTGGTGACGCCGAACCGCCGCGCGCTCAGGGTGACGGTATTCGTGAAGGAAGGCACTGTCTTGTCAAGCGCGTCCTGCGCGGTGATGGTCACCGGGATCGGATAGGCGACCGGCTGCGACGAAGGGATGGTGTCCCACGCAAAGTGATGCAGCGGACCCACCGTGGTGGTCGTGAACCGCCAGACCGGGCTGGAGGTCTGGCCAGCGCGTTTGGCGACCACCTTCCAGTAGTAGGTCGTCAGCGAGTCGAGCACTGGCAGATTGAATGCGATGTTCGTCGTGCTGCCGACAAACTCCGCGCTGCCGGGCACGGGGTTGGTGCCGAAATAGACATCGTAGGTAGTTAGCGGTGCCGAGGCCGGCGGGGTGAACACCGGATAGGACGACAGGGTTCTTGGATAGGAAAAGCCATAACCATATTCGCCGAGCATAACATTGGCGCCATTGGTCGGGTTGATCCGGAACAGGCCATAGTAGTCGTCATCCAGGCCGAACAGGGTGCCGTCGGGAGCAAAGTCCAAATCAACGATGTGGTTGCTCATCCTTCCGATATTGCTGAGGGTGCTGCCGGTCACGGGATCGAGCTTGAACAGATCCCAGAAGGCGCCGTAAAGGGTGCCGTCCGGCGCGAATTCAACGCACACCACCGTGTCGGTTATGGTGCCGAGCTGCGTGATGCGGGCCGTGGCGAGGTCAATAGTGTAAAGCCCGTCATCTATCAGTCCGAACCCATAGAGGGTGCCGTTGGAATGGAACGTCATGTTGTGCATCGTGACGTTCGATCCTCCGGCAGTGAGGAAGGGACCTATGAGAGTCGTGGACCCATTCGTCGGATTGAACCTGCGCAGCTCCGACGTGCCGCCATAAAGCGCGCCGTCTGGACTGAGATCAAGCCCCGAGGTGTAGCGGGTCGCCCCGATCAGCACCTCCGACACCGGGTTCGTGCGCAGCTC
>CAZHEW010000580.1:0-2189 GCA_964531815.1 uncultured Verrucomicrobiota bacterium | reverse complement strand
CAAAGAGCAACTGCGCGGCATCGGCGGAGCGATGTTGCAGGAAGGCTTCAATGGCATCTCTGACAAACACCGGAAAGGGCACGCAGAAGATGAGAAATGCGAGCGGAAACGCAAGGGAGCGAAGGGTGGGTTTCCCGACGCAGAAGAAGCAGGCTCCCAAGAATAGAGAGACAAAAGACAGAGTCGTCCATGCAAGAGAGTCGACAGGAGCAAGGCTATGGCCCCAATGCCGGGCCAAACAATAGCCCACCAAAAGCAGCAGACCTGCGGCGAGCGGGGGGCAGGCCAGTCGGCGATCCGGCTCGGAGTCGGGAGGCAGCTTGTTCCTGTTGATCCATGCCAGGTAGAGACTGACCAAAGGAATCAAGAGGATGTGGGAGTACAGTTCGCTCTTGAGGGTAAAGCGAACGAGCCCGGTCAGGGGTATGGCGAAGCAGCCCGCCAGGACGACCGTGCAAGCGGCCAGGAGACGGAGTTGGCGCCGGAGCAAGGGGGAGAGTGCCGCGGCCTTGGCTGCGGCCGGCGGATTCGTAGCGTTGCGATGTGGGTTCAAGGGCTGGAGAAATGGGTTGACAGGATGACGAGGGGTAGAGTCCGGAGGTGAGGAAGCAGTTACCAGGCCTCAACTTCAGTTGCCTGAACAGGTTTCAACCTACAACCCGTAGCGCTCAACTGCTAGTAACGGTAGCTCAGTTGAAAGCCGATTACGGAAGTGGTGTAGTCGTAACTGGCGGCACCGGAAGAGTTATAGTTTACCGAGTAAGAAACAGATGCGGAACCACGCTTCAAGAACGAGGCGCTGAGACTGGCGCTGAAAGATGTGGTGTCGTAGTCGCTGCGAGAGGAGGCTGGAGCAGTGGTGGAGGCGTGGTAGGTGCTGCTGCCGTAGCCACCGCTCAAATTGAGGTGAAGTTTGCCCAGGAGCCGCTGGTGCAGGCCGGCGCTGATGAAGGTGCTCTCGGTTACCTGGTCCTGAAAGTAGGAGGGCCTGACCGCGTTGTAAGCGCTGACGGACAAAGTGGTGGCTTCGGACGGCGAGTACTGGACGGAGAGGGAGAAGACCGGGCTGAGCAGGTCGGACGCACCCGAGCCGAGGAACTGCATGCAATTAGCGCCGCCACTCACCATGAAGCTGAGTTTCTCGACGACCTGCCAAGTAATCCGCCCCTGGACTTGCTCCGAGAGGATGTCGGAACTGGACGAATTGTCATCATAGCCGAAACCGGCGCCAAGGGCGGCGCCGAACCCGGGCCAGACCTGATGATTCAGCCAGTTCATGGTGGACCAACTGTTCTGATTATTGAGTTGTTCGCCCGCGGAGGATCGGTCAAGCAAGCGGAGACTCTGACTAAGCCCCAGTTCAAGGGAGGTTTGCGAACTTATCTGGTAGTCTGCGCTCAAGCGCGTAGCCAGGGTTTGCTGATCAGTTTGGCTGCCTGTCTCGATTAGCGGTTCGGACGAGGAGATGTAGGATTGGGAAAACCCGATAGTCCATTCCTCATAGGTAGTTCCGCCGTTCAGGTTAACGGAATGATCAAGGGTGTCCCGGAAGGCACTGCTGGAATAGAACCGGAGGATGGGGGTGTAATCGAGAGTCCAATGGCGGCCCCATTGAAGGATCATTCCGGGGCACAGTTCATTAATGGCAGTCTTGGTTTGCTGCCCGGGCGTGGCAGCGAGGCCGTCGCCGTAAGAAAAATTATAACGCAAATGGGATTGGAACGCTAACGGCCCCCAGCGAAACAACGGGGGGACCGCGGGCAGCGGCACAGCGGAAGGAGTGTAAACCTGCCTTGTGCCGGCTAACGGGGGGGCCGGCGCGGCTTCGCGCATATAAACCGGCGGCGGAAGCGCGGGGAGATTGGTCTCAAGCGCCTGAGAGAGGACTGGCGTATTCAAGTATTGGAGTGGGGGACTGTTAGTCTCTTGGGCGCGGCCAAGAGTGAGCACTGCCGTGGCGCTCAGGACAGCGGCCAGACTCCGGAATCGAAAGCGGCGCTCATGCCGCAACGTCGGCAGGCTGGAGGCTCGCCGCCCTAGTGCCTGAAGGAATAATCGGATCATCTTGTTCTCTGGAAGACCACACTAACGGTCACTTGATGCCTGTTTCAAGGGCTTTTCTACGAGATTCTGGGGCGATTGCGCTCGATCGGGCAAATGTTCGCGCCGATGAGCTTGGAAGCGATGTC
>CAZHEW010000579.1:0-2190 GCA_964531815.1 uncultured Verrucomicrobiota bacterium | reverse complement strand
CCGGTGGTGTGGGAGGACGGCGGAGGTTAACCCCTCCGCCTCCTACCCGATTCGAACCCACCGTCCTGACCCGCGCGGATTACCCGACCAACGCCCTCAAACTGGTGCAGGCTCCGGCCGGTTCGCGCGCCGCCCGACAGTTGCTCGCCGAGCAGAGCGGCACCTTCGAGATCAAGGTGCAGTATGAGCTGGCGGTAACCAAAACCGACAGCGAGAGCAGCATTGTCCTGCCAGTGCCCTTCGGCGTCGTCAACCGCCTCAACCTGACGCTCGTCAACCTCGACGTGGACGTGCTCTCGCCGCAGGCTGTCGCCGTCCAACGCGATGCCGCCGGCAGCAACACCGTCGCCACCGTCGTGCTCAAGCCCGTCAACGACGCCCGCATCGCCTGGAAGCCGCGCAGCCGCGACGTCAAGCGCGAGAAGCCGGTCTTTTATGCCGAGCTCTCCCAGCTCTACGTGCCCGCCGCCGGTGTCATCGAGGGCGCGCATTATGTCTCGATCCGGCCGGCGCAGGGCGAGTTGGGCGAGCTGATCCTGGACGTGCCGGCCGGCGCGACCATCACCGACGTGGCCGGCTCGGGCAGGCCCGCGTCGGGGGAAGCGGCCACCAAGGACGCGGCCACGTCCATCGTCTCGTTGTGGCGCTTTGACCCTGACACGCGCAAGCTGCGCGTGACGCTGAACCCGCCGCAGTCGCGCCCCTTCGCCATTCTTGTCCGGTCGCAGGTCGCCACGGGACCGCTCCCCTTCGAGCAGTCGGCGGGGCTGATCGCCGTCGAGAATGCCGCCGGCCAAATCGGCCTGCTGGGCCTCGCCACCGGCAACGAGGTTCAGCTCGACACTGTCAGCGCCGAGGCCTTCTCCCCCATCAACCTCGAAGACTACCCCGAATATCCGGTCTCCGTGCTCCAGCCGCAGATTCCCGGGCTTACCGTGCGCCGCGCGTTCCGCTATGCCGACATACAAGCCGTCGCCTCCTTAAAGGCTTCGGCAGTCCAGCCGGATGTCCGCGTCGAGACCAGGGATACTCTCTCGCTGAGCGAGGACCGCACCGTGCTCGCCGCCGACGCCACCGTGACCATCACGCGCGCCGGCATCTTCCGCCTCAGCTTCGTCATGCCGGCCGGTTTCGACGTCGAGTCCATTAGCGGCGCCGCCATGACGCATTGGACCGAGCTCAAGAGCGACGCCGGGCGCGTGATCACGCTGCACCTGCGCGGCAAGACCGAAGGCGAGCAGAAGTTCGCCATCAGCCTGGCCGGCCCCGGCGTCAAGGCCACCCACGCCTGGACCGTTCCGCAACTGGTCCTGCGCGAGGCGGGCAAGCAGCAGGGGACCCTCCTGCTGGTGCCCGAGCAGGGCCTGCGCCTCCAGGTCGTCACGCGCGACAGCCTCACGCAGTTGGACCCGCAGAAGTCCGGCATACGGCAAAAGGGCGTGCTGGCTTTCCGCATCCTCCAAACGCCATGGAATCTCGTGCTCAGCCTGGAACAGGTTGACCCGTGGATCCAGGTCACCAGCCTCCAGCATGCCACCGTCAGCGAAGCCCTGGTCAAGATCGCCGCCAACCTCCAGTATCAGATCGAGAACACCGGGCTGAAGGCGTTCCATGTCTTCGTGCCCACCAACGCGGAGAGCCTCCGGTTCCAGGGCGAGCAGGTCGCCGACTTTTTGCCGGTGCCGGGCGCCGTCACCAACGGCCTGCAGCAATGGGAAGTGAAGCTGCACCGGCGCGTCATTGGCGCCTATCTGCTCCAGGCTACGTACCAAACGCCCGTGCCGGAGCGCGCGAGCGCCACCGTCCTGCGCGGCCTGCAAGCCGCCGACGTGAATCTCCAGCGCGGGTTTGTGACTGTCCAGGCCGGCGGCCGTCTCCAAGTGCTCGTTGATACTCCTCCCGCCGCGCTGCAAGCCACCGAGTGGCAGAGCATCCCGCGCACGCTCCAGCAAAACCTGCCCGCGGCGTCGGCCAATTTCGCCTATCGCCTCGTCGAGCCCGCCTTCGACCTCCCCTTGCAGCTCCAGCGCCACGAGGCCGCCAGGCTCCTGCCCGCCCGCGTCAACCACATCACCTTTACCTCGGTCATTTCCGACGACGGCGAGATGCTCACCCAGGCGCGCCTGGAAATCGTCCCCGGCGACAAGCGCCTCCTGAACCTCACGCTGCCGAAGGACGCCCGCTTCTGGT
>CAZHEW010000578.1:776-2194 GCA_964531815.1 uncultured Verrucomicrobiota bacterium | reverse complement strand
CTGCCCAATCGGCCTGCCCTCACTTCACGCCACATAACTAACTTGGCCACATAACCAGTATTATGTGGCGCGCCACATAAGATGCGGGAAAACCCGCCGTACGGAATGAATAGAGGGGGCGGAGGAAACGAGGGCAAGACCTGGTGGCCATTTGCCACGATGCTCGAAAGGGCAGATACAGCGGAAGCCATTGGTCTAAACTCGCGCGCCTCCGCTCTACTCGACCACTCACAAGGGGGCAGCCGACAGCCGTTCTCGACGCGCTTGCGATCCAGCCGGAGTATTTCAACATCACGACCGATGGACACGGATGAACCCAGCGCGGCTGGCGCCGCCGTCACAGGTTTTGGACTGCGGCGGGAAGCGAAGCGCTACGCCGCTTTCAAGGGCCGGGCCACGCTGGCAAAGCGGTGTCGTCGCTGCGCTCTGCCACCGCAGTCCAAATCCTTGCCGGTCGTGCGCGAAGTTGCGGCATGGTATATCAAAGCCTCGTCGCCTCGGCTCCTACAATAGCAGAATAACTTCCACGGCCCCGCCAGCTTCTCAAACTCCGGGCTTGACACCTGCTCCAAGCCCCTGATAGCATCGGCGACAGTTATGAAAGCCACACTCCCCCAAACAAAGCAGCTTCAAGTGCATTCTCACGCGAACCTATCAACGCGCCGACTGGGGCCGTCCTTCGCCGCCTTCGGATGCTGGCTGGCGCTGGCGCTGGTGGCGGGATTCACCCTCACCGCGCAGGCGCAGACAACGGCCACCGCCACGGCGACGGTCCTCGATGGCGCCGTGACGGCCATTGCGGTCACGGATGGCGGGGCGGGGTACTTGCAGGCGCCGGTCGTGATCCTGGCCGGGGGCGGTGGCACCGGCGCCACGGCCACGGCCACGTTGACGAATGGCGCGGTGAGCCAGATTGACGTTATGGCGGGCGGCAGTGGGTACACGAACCCACCCGACGTTATTATCTCCGCGCCGCCAGGGCAGCCTACGACGTTGGACCTCCAACTGATTCCTCTGTTGACGATCTACGGCTGGCCCGGAGACACCAACCGGATCGAGACTTCGACGTCTTTGGACACTAATGCGGTGTGGGTTCCGCTGACGAATGTGGTGCTGACCAGCACCGTGTATGATCTCTACGACCGCATCTCGCCGCCGGGGTCGAGGCGCTTTTATCGGTCGGTTCTGTTGGGTGGAAACAGGTTCGATCCCGGCGAGCGGTTTGTGTGGCTGCCTGCGGGGCAGTTTGTGATGGGCAGCCCGGACAGCGAGGTGGGCCGGCAAGGCAGTGAAGGCCCGCAGACGCAGGTGACTTTGACGCGCGGCTTCTTTATGGGCCGGTATGAAGTCACGCAGGGGGAATACCTGTCCGTGATCGGGAGCAATCCGAGTGCGTTCACCGGGGACACAAATCGGCC
>CAZHEW010000578.1:0-766 GCA_964531815.1 uncultured Verrucomicrobiota bacterium | reverse complement strand
GTGATTTGGAGTGACGCCACGAACTATTGCGAGCAGTTGACGGTGCGGGAGCTGGCGGCGGGGCGGTTGCCAGTGGGGTGGGCGTATCGGTTGCCGACCGAGGCGGAGTGGGAATACGCGTGTCGCGCGGGTTCGACGAACCGGTTCAGTTACGGGGATGATCCGGACTACACGCAACTTGCGAACTACGCGTGGCATTATGCGAATAGCGGGGAAACCCACACGGTGGGTGGGAAGCTGCCGAACCGCTGGGGTTTGTATGACATGAGTGGGAACGTGTGGGAGTGGTGTTCCGACTTGCATGGCATCTACCCCGGTGGCAGCGTGACTGATCCGGCTGGGCCTGTGTCGAGCTCGCTCCGCATAGTCCGCGGCGGCAGTTACGGCGACTACGGCTACAACTGTCGGTCAGCGGGGCGCCAAGGCTACCACCCGTCCACTATGTTCCCCAGCTTTGGGTTCCGGGTTGTCCTGGCCGCAGGTCAGCCATAAACAGGAATAGACAAGCGAAGCTGCCCGGAGCAGGCGAGGCGGAGCGAGCTGCCGCCGGTCGGCGCTCACCCGCGCAGCGTCGAGTAAGCGCGGCGCGCAAAAGCAATTTCTTATGTGCAGCCTTCAACCTTTGACATGCTTGCAGGTGGAAGTCCTGCCTCGGCAAAGGATGGTTGGGCCGAGTAGTGATAGCAGACTCCGACTGAGGGAGACCCTGGTTGGGGCAAGCTCTGCCGTAAACGGGCGGGCCTGTCGGTGGCGCAAGTCATCGGCG
>CAZHEW010000577.1:0-2194 GCA_964531815.1 uncultured Verrucomicrobiota bacterium | reverse complement strand
AGTGTTGGCCGCCGGCCATAGCTCCTGATAAGCTCACAGCATGCTTGGTAAGCCCAAAAATCAATTCTCCCTCACCCGCGCAGCGCCCATCACGCGCGGGCATGGGAAAAGCAACCTCCCATAAGTTGGCATCCATGCAGATCCTGCATCTCAACAACGAAAAGACCTGGCGCGGCGGTGAGCGCCAGACGCTGCTGCTGGCTGTTGGCCTGAAGGACCGCGGGATCGCGTCGGCCATCGCGTGTCGCCCGGACGGCCCACTGGCATCCGCGGCGCAGGAGTCCGGGGTGCCGATTTACTCCATTCCGGCCAACAATTTCGGCGCGGCGCTCGCTTTGCCGCGCATGGCGCGGGCTTTCGATCTCGTCCATTGTCATACGGGGCGGGGCCACAGCCTGGCGGCCTTGACCGCGCCGCAGCACCGCAAGCCGATCATGGTGACGCGGCGGGTGGATTTTCTGCCGGGCCGCGGCTGGTTCAACCGTTACAAGTTCGGCAAGGCGGCGCGGGTGGTGTGCATTTCGCAGTTCATCGCCGACCAACTGGCGGGGTGGGGCGTGCCGAGGGACCGGCTATCCGTCATTCGCGACGCCGTGCCGCTGCCGGAGCCGAGTCTGCTTACGCCGGAGCACCGGGCGGCAGCCCGCGCCCGGGTGGGAGTTGCTCCAGATGTCAAGCTCGTGGGCAACATCGCGGCACTGGTGGGGCACAAGGATCATGCAACCTTGCTGCGCGCCGCCAAGGTGCTGACCGACCGGCGGCCCGATGTGCGGTTTGTCATACTGGGCGACGGCGAGTTGAAGGGGGCGTTGCTGGCTCAACGGCGGGAGCTGGGGCTGGAGGAGAAGGTGTTGATGCCGGGGTTTCTGCCGCGGGCGGAGGAGTTTCTGCCAGCGTTTGACGTATTCGCGATGAGTTCGTGCATGGAGGGGTTGGGCAGCATCGTGCTGGACGCCTTCGCGGCGGGCGTGCCGGTGGTAGCGACGGCGGGCGGAGGCCTGCCGGAACTGGTCCGGGACGGGGAGACGGGCCAGGTGGCGCCGGTAAGGGACGCCCCGGCGCTGGCCGCGGCGATCGAGCGGCTCTTGGACGCCCCGGCGCTGGCGAAGCAAGTCGGCGCGCGGGCGCGGCAATGGGTGGAGGCCAAGTGTTCCGTGGCGCGGATGACCGAGCGATACCGGGCGGTGTATCAGGACGTCCTCGTCCGTTGAAGGGAGGGGAGGGCCGCCGGCGTTATTGCTTCGCGCCGCGCAGGAGCGACTGGCCAGCTTCGGCCGGCTCGCACATCTTCTCCAGCTCGAAGAAGAGCTTCTTGGCGAAGAGGATTCGCGGGTTGAGGTTGAGGGCCACGACTTCGCACAACCTTTGGTGAGGAAATGGCAAAGGCGCGCCCGGAGGCTGGAGGGGTTGGGCGTGGTCAGGAGCAGGCGCCCGCCTGGCTTGAGAATGCGGCTAAACTCGCGCAAGGGCCGCAACTGATCGGGCAGGTGCTTGCGCTGGCTCATAGTCGTTTCGTGTGCGGCTGTTCCTTGTTCTTCAGGACCGTAGTGAACTTGCGGAGGAGCCGGACCGCGAGGAAGAAGAACAACGCAGCCACGGCAATGAGGTTCCACATGGTGTCATCGGGAACCCAATGGCCCAGCCGCCACTCGCCTGCGACCTCAATGAGGTAAAACATCACGATGATGCCGAAGAGAGTTTGATGCTCCCGACGGAGGACCTGCCGCCAGTTGAAAGGCTGGACGGGAGGCCGCCAATGCGACACCCGAGGCACAAAAGCCGGGGTATTGGCGGCCCAGTCCAGGAATTGCCGGCCAAACTTCTCGCGCAGAAAACCCTCTTCCATAAGGACAATGCGCTCATAGTAGAGGGCGGAGACAAGGGTGTAGATCACAGGCACCCACCAAACACGCAGGACCAGGGCAACGCCCAGTCCCGCGATGAAGTTGCCGAGATAGAGCGGGTTCCTCACGACGGAGTACATGCCTTCGGTGTTGAGGCGATCGGCGACTTGTTTGCGGACGTTGCGGCCGGAGGTGCGGTAGGGAGCGTAGCCGATGGTCAACACCCGGATCGAGAGGCCCAAAATGGAGACAGCAAGGCAGATTAGTTCCCAGAACTGATCATACCGATGACTGCCGAACGGATAGGTGTAGTGTTCGAGCGCCACCGGCAGCAGGCCGAGCATAATGAG
>CAZHEW010000576.1:0-2220 GCA_964531815.1 uncultured Verrucomicrobiota bacterium | reverse complement strand
CCTCGCCGACCTGCCACAACTGGTGGCGTCCGGCAAGATCCAGCACTCCCTGGTCATCGTCGCGCTGTACTACTTCGACCTGTGGTTGCGAGGGGCCGCTCGAGAGGGCGAGCGTCCGCACGAGCCCTGATTGCCGGGGGCCGCCAGGAATCAGGGCCCACCGGGAGGTTCGCCTCCCGGTCTTATTCCGCGGCCTTCCGCACCTGTTCTTTTTTTTCCTCGCACTCGGCCCGCAGCGTTTTGCGGTCGCTTGCCAGTTGCTTCTCCAACTGCGCCACCGCCTCGGCGTCGCCTTTGTCAATCGCCTTGGCGATCTCGCCTTTGAGCAACAGTTCGCGCTCCGCAATCCTGGCCACACACTTGGATTCCAGTTCGGCGATTTCCTTTTTCTGCTCGGCAGTCAGCTTCACGGTGGGCGAGGCTTTGCCCAGCCGTTCCATCGCGAGTTCGTAGGCGGTCTTCATAGTCTTTGACAATCCAGCGTAGTCCACGATCATATCCGGGCGCAAGCGCGCTGCCGCGGGGCCTGATTTCGCCGCTCGCCCATTGCCGACAACACATGTATTCGCCCATTAAGCTAATCTCGACCGACTTCGACGGCACGCTCTTCGCTGAGTTTGAAAGCCCGCCGATCCCCGAGTCGGTGCAACGACTTATCGGCGAGCTGCAGTCGCGCGGCGCCCAATGGGTGATCAACACCGGGCGCGACATGTCCAGCCTCATGGAAGCGCTGGCGCGCGCCCGGATCTCCATCGAGCCGGACTACCTGGTGCTGGTCGAGCGCGAGATGTACCAGCACGCGGATTCGCAGTACCTCGGGCTCGAAGAATGGAACTCCGCCTGCGCGCGCGCCCATGCCGAGCTGTTCGCCCGGGTCCGCCAGGACTTGCCTCGCATTGTCGCCTGGATCAGCGCCCGTTTCCATGCCCGGCTTTACGAGGATGCCTATTCGCCCTTCTGTTTGATCGCGGGCAACGATGGCGATGCGGATGTCATCCATGCTTATCTGGCCGAGTATTGTCGGGGCATTCCCGACCTCGCGCTCGTGCGCAATGATGTCTATGCCCGCTTCCATCATGCCCGGTTTGACAAAGGGTCCTCCCTGGCGGAGTTGACCCGCCGGCTGAGCCTCCGCCCCTCGGAAGTCTTCGCCGCCGGCGACCAGTTGAACGACCTGCCGATGCTTTCCCGCCAATATGCCCATTGGCTGGCGGCGCCCGCCAACGCCGTGGACCCCGTCAAAAACGCCGTCCGGCGGCAAGAGGGGTTTGTCAGCGGACTGTCCCACGGCAGCGGCGTAGCCGAGGGCTTGGAATTCTGCCTGCAACGCGCCGAACGCCTCGGCGGGCGCAAGCGATCGTGAGGCGGGCTAAGCGGGCTTCTTCAGAGGATATCCCAGCCGGAACTTCCCGGAACTCTCCGGCACCAGCAAATCCGTTTGCTGGACCACCAGCCCGCCGTTGATCCCCAGCAACGGCGCAAGGCGCCGCTCGAGTTCCGCCGACCCGGCGGCGTCCGGCGCCGCGGGATCAGGCACAAAGCGCAGCAGCCATTCGCCGCCCGCCCGCTCACACAACTGGTAGTGGACCATGCCCGGCAAGTCCGCCAGGCACTGGTCAACCTGCCAGGTCGTCACTCGCCGGCCCTCCGCCATGACGAAGGCATCCGCCGCGCGGCCGTGCACCACGTAGCGCGTGCAGTAGGGCCGCTCGTGCCGCTCGACCAGGTCGCCGATACGATAGCGAATCAGCGGCATGAAGTCGTTCGTGAGGGTGGTGACCACCAGGTCGCTGATGCCCTGCCCGTCAGGGTCCACCACCTCCAGCAGCGCCGTTTCCAGGCTGGCCCGCATTCCGCACGGCCCGGCCTCCATCAGCAGATGCCCGGTCTCAGTCGAGCCGTAGAGATCGAGCACCGGCACTCCGAACACGCGCTGCAGGATGCGCCGATGCGCGGCGCTGACAAATTCATAGCTGCACAGGATGAACCGCAGCGAGGGCAGCCGAACGCGCTGCCGCTCGCAGTAGAGCGCGAACAGGACGCCATAAACCGGATCCACATCCAGAAACTGCGGCTGCCAGTCAGCGGCCTCGGCGGCCATGCGCGCCAGTTCGGCTTCGCTCCAGAGAAACGGATACCGCGAAAGGCTCACAAATAGCGCGTTCCCGACAATGCGGTCGGCGCGCGAGGGCACGCCCGAGTAGCAAATATCCCCGCTGC
>CAZHEW010000575.1:0-2231 GCA_964531815.1 uncultured Verrucomicrobiota bacterium | reverse complement strand
CTGCATTGGACTTTCACCAACTAGTCATCGCGCCCTGCCGGGCGCACAAAAAAGACCAGGGACTGGCGCTCGGCATTGATGTTCTCCCAGGTGAACCGTGCGGCATCCCCGAGGCGCAAGCCGTGACAGGCCCCCAGCAGAATCATGCCGCGCCATTCCTGGCTGGCGACTTTGAGGAGGTCCGCGATCTGCCGCCGGCTGAAGGTCTCGCGCGATTGCTGCCCCACGTCGAACAGGTCCACCGCCTCGGCCGGATTGGAGAGAATCAAGCCTTGTCGCCGTGCCACGTTGAATGGAATCCGCAGCGTTTTAACCACCATGTTTGCGGTGCCCTGTGATTTGCCTTCCTTTACCTGCTCGTCTCTGAAGGCCGCAATGTCGGCCGGCCGGATGTTTGCAAGATTGACGGAAGCCCGTTTCCCGAGGAACTTGAGAAACGAATCAATCGTATGCCGGTAACGAATCGTAGTCCCTTTGGCTTTGGTCGTTTCTTTTCCTCGGATCCATTCCCTCAAGAATTTGTCGGCGGTGGCAAATTCAATGGCTCCCATGCCCGAGCGTTCGGCGATCTCATTGACGACCTTCCGCGCCTGAGCTTCCGTGAAACTTCCCTCGCGCGCCCGCTTGGCAGCATCCGCCCACTGCAAACAAATGGCCATCGCTTCATCGCGGTTGTCTTTGCCGGTGCTCTTCTGGGCACGGGACCCGTCGGGCAGCCCGTAGCAACAGACCCACTTATCACTGCCTGGTCGCTTACGCAAACTCGCCATGCCTAACAACAATACTAACAACATCGCCTATGTCCAGCGATATGTTTAGATGCGGATTTGCAGCCACTTATGTGTGGCGATGTCCCAGGGTACGAATCAGAGGTTCAAACCCTCTATCGCGCACCATTTCCTTTCCAGCATAGATAGTGGGTTCGTCGTTTTCCCTCCACCGAATCGGAGGTCACACCAGGGAAGCGCGGCGCCCCGGTGCCGCGCCGTCAGGCAGGGGTGAGGCAGCAAGGCAAATGTCCCGTGGGGTGCCTGGCTGCAATCGCCGCGTGAATTTTCATTTCACGGTGGCGGCCTTTGGTTTAGTTCTATGCTCAGATGCCGTCAGCGATGACCGATCGAACCAAGACATTGTCCGCCCCAAAGGCCGGGTCGAGTGCTGGACGCGCCGCCTGGCGAGAGCGGTTGGAGCGGCCAGGCGTGCTTTGCCTCCTGCTGGCGGTTGCGACCCTGGCCGTCTTCCTGCCGGTGGCGTGGCAAGGCTTCGTCAACTATGACGACTCGGATTACGTCACCGAGAATGCGCATGTTCAGAGCGGGCTGAAGTGGGCGAACGTGGTTTGGGCCTTCACCACCGGGCACGCCAGCAACTGGCACCCGCTGACGTGGCTCTCCCACATGGTGGACTGCCGGCTTTTCGGTCTGGAGGGCGGCTGGCACCACATGATGAGTGTGGGCCTTCATATCGCCAATTCGCTCCTGCTCTTGCTGTTGTTGCGGCGCATGACGGGCGCGCTGTGGCGCAGCGCGCTCGTGGCAGCGTTGTTTGCGCTGCACCCGCTGCACGTCGAGTCGGTGGCATGGGCTTCGGAGCGCAAGGATGTGCTCAGCGGCCTGTTCTTCATGCTCACGCTCTGGGCCTACGCTTGCTACGGCGAATGCAGAAGGAAGAATGCAGAATGCAGAATGACTCCAGCCTCAAGCCTCAAGCCTCCAGCCTTCTACCTCCTTTCCCTCTTCCTTTTCGCCTGCGGCCTAATGAGCAAGCCGATGCTGGTGACGCTGCCTTTCGTGCTGTTGCTCCTCGACTACTGGCCGCTGATGCGGCTGCGGAGTCTGGAACGCGGAACGCGGAATGGGAGCCAGCCGGGCGCGCCGCCTGCCGGCCTCTTATCCCTCCTTCTCGAGAAGGTGCCGTTCCTGTTACTGGCGGCAGCCTCGAGCGCCGTCACCTACTTCGTGCAGCACCAAGGCGGCGCCGTCTCGACCAGCCTGACGCTTGGCGAGCGGATTGCCAACGCGCTCGTTTCCTATGCTCGCTATATCGGCAAGATGTTCTGGCCGAAGGACCTCTCGATCCTCTACCCGCATCCGGGCCATTGGCCGATGTGGCAGGTGATTGGTTCGGCGGTCCTGCTGCTTGCCGTCTGTGCCGGGGTGGTTCTGGCGGCCCGGCGGCGGCCTTACCTGGCCGTGGGCTGGCTGTGGTTCTGCGGCACGCTGGTGCCGGTG
>CAZHEW010000574.1:0-2241 GCA_964531815.1 uncultured Verrucomicrobiota bacterium | reverse complement strand
CTCATGCTGGCCGAGGCCAACGGAAGCCTTTCCGCCCCCGGCAAGCTGCAGCAGGTCCCCGGCGAGCCGGAGGTTGATTATGAAGGATACCCCAGCCGCCCGCGGTTCGTGCTGCAGCTCTATGTGGCCGACCCGGCGCTGATGTTCTCCGCTTATCGCCGCCACGCATGGCTTCTCGCCGGGCTGGTCGCGGCCTCGGCCTTCGCCGCCCTGATTGGCGTGGTCGCCTCCTGGCGCGCGTTCCGGCGTCAACTGCGCCTCAACGAGCTCAAGAGCAACTTCGTCTCCAGCGTCTCGCACGAACTGCGCGCCCCGATCGCTTCGGTGCGGCTCATGGCCGAAAGTCTGGAGCGGGGCAAGGTGCCCGAGACACCCAAGCAGCAGGAGTATTTCCGCTTCATCGTCCAGGAGTGCCGCCGCCTTTCAGCCCTGATCGAGAACGTGCTGGACTTCTCACGCATCGAGCAGGGGCGCAAACAGTATGATTTCGAGCCGACCGACCTGCTCGCCCTCACGCAGCAGACCGTGAAGCTGATGCAGACCTACGCCGCCGAGCGCGGCGTCAACCTCCAGCTCCAGCCTCCCGACCCTCAATCCTCAACTCGCAACCCTCAAGCATCTGCTGACGGCAAAGCCCTCCAGCAAGCCCTGGTCAACCTCATTGACAACGCCCTCAAACACTCGCCCAAAGGCGAAACCGTCATCGTGGGACTCGAAGCGTGCGCCTGCCGGATCGGCAGCCAATCCTCACCCTCCAGCCTCCTTCTCTGGGTCGAGGACCACGGCGAGGGCATTCCGGCCGCCGACCACGAGAGAATCTTCGAGCGGTTCTATCGGCCCGGCTCGGAACTGCGGCGCCAGACCCAGGGGGTGGGAATCGGGCTAAGCATTGTGAAACACATCGTCGAGGCGCACGGCGGCAAAGTGCTGGTCCGCAGCGCCCCCGGTCAGGGCAGCCGGTTCACCATCGAGCTGCCCGCCTTAAGCCCGAGCACAAAACCTGAATGACCGCCATGCCGCCTGCCCAACTACTTCCTGCGGACATAGACGCCGTTGGGGCGCGGACATTCTTGTCCGCCCGCTCGACGGCACCGCAGCCGAGGCGGACAAGAATGTCCGCGCCCCAATGGCAGCCACGCCCCGCGCTGACTTTAGCCTTCTTCTTATGGAACGCATCCTGATCATCGAAGACGAGCTGCCCATGCGCACCGCGCTGCACGACGTGCTGGTCGCGGAAGGCTATCGCGTGTTGACGGCGCCTGACGGCGAAAGTGGCCTGCAGCGGGCCATGGACGAAAAGCCCGACCTGCTCCTCCTGGACATCATGATGCCCAGGCTGGACGGCTACGCCGTGTGCGCCGAACTGCGGCGGCTGTCCAACCCGGTGCCGATCCTCATGCTGACCGCCAAGGGGCAGGTCGAGGATCGTGTGCAGGGCCTGGACGCGGGCGCCGATGATTACCTGGTCAAGCCGTTCAGCACGGATGAATTGCTGGCTCGCGTGCGGGCGATGCTGCGCCGGCTCCAGCGGCAGACGAAGATGCCCACGAAGCTGGTGCTCGGCGAGGCGACCATTGACCTGGTGAAGCAAGCCGCGATACGCGGCCGCAAGGTGCTCCATCTGACAGCTAAGGAATTCGCCATGCTCCGCCTGATGGCGGAGGTGCCGGGCGAGCCCGTCTCCCGCGAGCGGTTCCTGGATGTGGTCTGGGGTTACACCGCCTTTCCCACCACGCGCACGGTGGACAATCATGTTGCCAGTCTGCGCAGCAAGCTTGAGCGCGACCCCGAGGAGCCCCGGTGGATCAAGACCGTCCACGGCGTCGGCTACAAGCTCGACCTGTGAGAGGCCCGCTAAACATGCTAAACATACTAAATGCAGGTGAACCAGGCGGCGCGCAATGGGACGGCAAAAGCTTGATCCCTGCCGCGTGTCTGCCCTTCCCCTTTAGCCTGGTCAGCATGTTTGGCGGGCACTCTGATTTTGCAAAAGGGTGACAATCAGCCGGGCCGGAATACGTCAAACTGGAGGCGAACAATGAACAACAGGACTCTTATGAAGAACACCTCAACAATTATGAAGAGCAATTCCCAGCCAGGTAGGGACCCCAGTCCGCTGCGAACCGCGGCGCGCACGGAGCCCGCGCGCTGGGGTTCGGACATTTTGCCAACTCAACCGGACGCCAACCCGGAGGGTTGGCAGATGGTAGCCGGTGGTCGTTCGGGGCAAGGGGGGAACGA
>CAZHEW010000573.1:0-2260 GCA_964531815.1 uncultured Verrucomicrobiota bacterium | reverse complement strand
ACGGACACTTCCGCGTTCTACAGCATCAAGAGCGAATAACCTGCTGCTTCCCAAGCGGAGCATCTCTCATCGGGCCGGGTCAACAGACCCGGCCCTTTCTGTTTCTCGCAGCTAACCTGATCGAGATCGCTCGGCTGGGCTGGCGGACGATGTGGCCGTCCAAGTGCCGTTGGCCCTGACGATCAGCGCCAGAACCGCGCCGAACAGGAGCATGAGGGCCGAGATGACGTAGGCGTAGTGGTAGTTGCCGCACGCGTCGCGGATCCTGCCGGCGAGCATCGGGCCTATTACCCCCGCCACCCCAAACGCAGTGAAGACCAGCCCATAGTTCACGCCCAGGTTTTCCACGCCGTAGAAATCAGCCGTTGCCGCGGGGAACAACGTGAAGATGGTGCCGTAGCACAAGCCCGTGAACGCCGAGCCGAAGATCAGCAGGCCGGGGGTGGTGTAATAACTGAACGCAAACAGGTTCGCCGCCTGGAGCACGAAGGCGAGGATCATTGTGTTGGTCCGGCCAATCCGGTCGGAGAGGAAGCCGCTGACCACCCGTCCGAGAGTGTTGAAGATCGCCAGCGTAGCCACTGGCGCGAAGCCCCATTTGTCAATGTGAGCCTGATCTTTGGCGATCAGGGCAACCTGCGAGATGATCATCAGGCCCGCCGAAGCTGCCATGACGAACATGAGCCAGAGCAGATAGAACTGCCTGGTCCGCAGCATTTCGTGCCAATCAAGGCTGGGCCGCGCGGTTGGGGCTCCGGCCGCTGCCGTTTCCGCTGCGCCGATGGGCGCCGTCGAATAGCCGGCGGGCGGGTTGGCGAGCGCCTGGGACAGGAGCGACACCAGCACAGTCGTTCCCAGGCCGAGAATCAGAAACGTGTTCGGTATGGTCGTGACGTTCAGCAAGTACTGCGTCAGGGGCGCGATATAGACCGCCGCCAGCCCCACTCCGCTTACGACGATGCCGGTGATCAGCCCCTTCCGGGCCGGGGGAAACCACTTAATGGAGGGGGGCGTCGTCGCCGAGTAGCCCAACCCGATGCCAATGCCGCCGATCAGGCCAAAGGTGATGAGCATCTGCCCGGGGGTTGTGGCGAAGCGCGAGGCAATCAACCCCAACCCGAGCATAATGCCGCCGAGCATCGCCACGTAGCGTGGGCCGATCTTGTCCTGCCAGCGGCCCGCAAAGACCATCATCAGCGAAAAGCAGGCCGCGGACACGGTGAATGGCAGCGAGGCTTGGGCGACGGTCCAATGCCATTGCAGGACTAGCGCTTTGCCCATCACGCTCCAGGCATACAGGACGCCCAGGACCAGGTTGATGCCAAGCGCCGCGGTTGCGACGGTCCAACCACGAAATGGGGCGGGCATCTGTCGGGTCATATCAGTACGCGGGCTTGGTCTGCCCATACCATCTTGCCGCCAAACCAGTCCCCAATCAATCGGCGGTGGCGTCGAGCCAATCCGGGTTCTTCTCGGCGTGCTGGGCGATTTCGGTCCAGATAGCCTCTAACGAGGTCTGCGGCTTCCAGCCCCAGGTTTGCGCGGCACGGCTTGAATTCAGCACCAGCCAGGGCACATCAAAGGGCCGGTTCTTCGGCTCGGCAACGACCGGGTGGGGCCCGAACCGTTGCTCGCACCACGCGCTCAATTGCCGCAGCGACGCGCTTTGGGTCAAACCGCCGCTCACATTCATCACCCGCGGCCCCTCGGGGTGCGGCTTGGCGATCTGCTGCGTTATGAGCGGAAGCAGATCGCGCGCGTGGAGGCAGTCGCGCACCTGGCGCCCGGTGCCGTCGAACCCGATATACCTCAGCGGTCGCCTCCGGCAATAGCAGTGAATCCAATAGGAAAAGATGCCCTGGTCAATCTTCCCGAACTGGCCTGCCCCGGCCAGCACGCCGCAGCGGAGGACGAACACCGGCAGGTCGAAGCTCTCGGCATACTCGCAGGCCAGAAGTTCAGAAGCGCGCTTGGTGCTGCCGTAGAGCGACAGCGGCGGCTCGGTTGAGAATTCCTCAGCGACGCCCTGGGCGCTGAAGCCCGGGATCGGCGAGCCGGCGCGAGGAACGAACCGGTCTCCCTGCGCTTCCACCGGAATGGCAGCGAGCGCTCGAATCGAATAGACCCGGCTGGTGCTGAGAATGGTAAACCCGCAGCGCCAGTTCTTCTGCAACTCCAGCATGTTGATCGTGCCCACGAGATTGTGCTCGATCAACTGGCGGCTGCTGGTCTTCCCGTCCACGCCGGCCAACACGCTCGG
>CAZHEW010000572.1:0-2270 GCA_964531815.1 uncultured Verrucomicrobiota bacterium | reverse complement strand
GCATCAACGTCCTTCCGCTCCAGCAATTTGCGGTGGTCGCGAAACGCGTCAGCCTCGCTGCCCCCAATAGCCTCCCGGGCCATGTCCAGATGCCGCTGATAAACGTCGCACACTGCCACTTGGGCGATATTGCTGTCCTGGGCATATTGCTTCCCCATCTGGATGTGAAGCATGCCCTGCTTGCCCGTGCCGATGTAGGCCACCCGGATGCGGTCATTAGCTCCCAGAACGCGGCCTGGAGCAGGCGCCTGGTTCTGGCCATAGACCGGCGTCTTGAAGAGGCTGGTGGCACTGACGGCGGCGGCGGCGGCGGCCGCTTTTCGGATAAAGGTGCGGCGGGATTCTCCGCGGTTCGGGGTTTGGGTTGGAATCGAATTCATATCAAGAGTTAAAGTCGAGCTATAGCTGTAAACAGACTTATTGGAACTCAGACGAAATAGCAATGCCCATATTCAAGTCGTCCGGGCCGCGGCGCCCCCCGACCCGGGCCAGGACTTACACTCCGGCGCCGGTCAACTCCCATCCCGCGCGGTACTCGCGGCCCAGGCAGCGGTTGGCTTCGGGAACGTTGCTGACCCTCGCGGCCCCGGCGTCAAAGACCAGCCGCTTGCCCCCCAGCCGCAACGATACCGCGCCCAGGTTGAAAGCGTCCGAGATCGGCCCGGCAAGCAGGAAATCGCCATAGGTGGGTTGGCCCCCTCTGCAGGCTGCCACCCAAGACACTCCGGCGTCGCGCCAGGCCGGTCGCGACTCGGGCTGACCCGCCGCTTTTATTTCCTTGGCCGCCGCGCGGAATTCCCGCATCCTATTCTCAGGAATGATCCGCGGGTTCTCGCCACGGAAACCCGCAAGGATCTTTCCGCCATCGCCCACGAACAGCATCCCCTCCGCCGGCAACTCCTGGTTGTCCCTCTCTAACTCCTCCGGTGCCGGCGGGCGCATCGAGCCGTCGTACCAGAACAGGTCGAGCGCGGGCCGCGGCCCCTTGGCGGCGAACTTGAACCGAATCGTGCAGGCCGCCGGGAAGGAGTAGTCATTCTTGATCCGCACGGACACCTGGTCCTTGACCGTGCAGACGTGGCTGGGGCTTGATTCCACCATCACCGGCGCGTCCAGGTCAAAGAGCCGAAACACCGGCCAGAGGCTGTAATGCCCCATGTCGGCCAGCGCCCCGCCGCCGAACTCATACCACCCCCGGAACACCGCATGGGTGTAATGCGGATGATAAGGCCGGTCCAGCGACGGCCCCAGCCACAGCGACCAATCGAACCCTGCCGGCACCGGCGGCTGGTCCGTAGGGATCGTCGGGTATTGCGGCCACACCGGCCGATTGGACCAATTGTGAATCTCGCGCAACGTGCCGATCGCGCCGGCGTCAATCCACTCCTTGATCTCGCGGATGTTCGCGCCGTCACTGGCCGGCAGGAAATGCGTCGCCACTTTCGTCTTGCGCGCCCACTCGATCACCCACCTCGCCTCCTGCAGGCGGTTGGCCAGCGGCTTATGCATCATCACGTGCTTGCCCCGCTTCATCGCCGCGATGGCAACCGTCGCGTGCAGATGATCGGGGGTCATCACCTTGACCGCGTTGACGTCCTTTTCCTTGTCGAGCAGCTCGCGGAAATCGGCATAAGCCGCGCAGCCGCGGAACTTCTCCGACTGCCGCTGGGCGGCATAAACGGTCTCGACAACTTCCTTCCCCACGTCGCGCCCCCCGGGAATGCCCGGCGCGCCCCGCCGCCAATCGGGCCGGCGCAGCATTTCGGCAATCGCCGCGCGATGGCCGTCGCGGGACCAGTCCACATAGTCGTGCCCGTCCTTGACCGGATCGCACACGGCGACGATCTGCACGTCGGGCAGCGCGAAGAGGCCCGGCAGCTCCCGCAATCCCTGCGTGCCGCAACCGATCAGGGCCAGAGTGATCTTCTCGCTCGGCGCCACAAACCCCGTCCCGCCCAGCACGTGCCGCGGCACGATCGTAAACGCCGCCGCCGCCGCCCCGCCCGCCGCAAGAAACTTCCGCCGGGACACCCCCGGCAAACCGGATTGATTGCTCGTCTCGCTTGCTTTCATGTCCCGAGTCTGGCCCAAACCTCCCCGCCCCGCAATCCCTCACCGTATCCACACCGTAGGTTCATTTACGTAACCCACTGTGGCCAATTCACTTACGCAAGTCTGCCCCTCCAACGTAAACATTCGGCAAACCCGCCGCCGCGCCAAGCCCTGCAGGAGCCAGTGCCTAGCCAGGTACGAGGTAGCACCAGGCTTAA
>CAZHEW010000571.1:0-2270 GCA_964531815.1 uncultured Verrucomicrobiota bacterium | reverse complement strand
CAGTTCTCCAACCGCCGTCACTGCGCGGAGTGCGACCTCGAATACCGCGACCCCAAGCCCGCCCTGTTCAGCTTTAACCATCCGGCCGGCGCCTGCCCAAGCTGCCGCGGCTTTGGCCGCATTATCAGCATTGACTACGACCTGGCGCTGCCCGACCGGTCGCGGACGCTGGCGCAAGGCGTCGTCAAGCCCTGGCAGACGGGTTTGGGCGCGGAGTGTCAGGAATATCTGCTGCGCATGTGTCGGAAACTCGGCGTGCCCACCGACGTGCCGTTCAGCCGGTTGCCGCGGAAGTGGCAGGACCTGGTGATTGAAGGGGAGCCGGGTTATGGCAAGGACCCGGCGCACGAATGGCCGCGCGCCTGGTATGGCGTCAAAGGCTACTTCCGCTGGCTTGAATCGAAGGCCTACAAGATGCACGTGCGCGTCCTGCTCTCCCGCTATCGCGCCTACACGCCCTGCCCGGATTGCGGCGGCAAACGGCTTCAGCCCGAGGCGCTGCTCTATCGGTGTGGGGCCGGAAATCCGAAATCCGAACACCAAAATGCGAAGGCAATCCGGCATCCGAAGATCGAGAAACGAACTCCGCCGGCATCGGTCGAAGCGGGCTGGCAGACAGGAGCGCTGACGCTGGCCGACCTCTACCAACTCCCCATTCGCGACGCGCTGCCTTTTGTCGAAGGGCTCGCCGAGCGCCACAGCTTGCGGCGCAATGATCCGCTCGAGCTGGTCCTGGGCGAAGTCCGCGCCCGGCTGGGCTATCTCAACGAGGTGGGCCTGGGCTACCTCACGCTGGATCGCCCGACGCGCACGCTTTCCGGCGGCGAGACCGAGCGCGTCAACCTGACTGCCTGCCTGGGCACGCGCCTGGTCAACACGCTGTTTGTGCTGGACGAGCCCAGCGTGGGGCTGCACGCGCGCGACACCGACCGGCTGGTGCGGCTGCTTGAACAACTGCGCGCGGCGGGCAACACGGTGGTGGTCGTCGAGCACGAGGCCAGTGTGATTCGAGCGGCAGACCAGATCGTTGATCTGGGGCCCGGCCACGGGGCCACCGGCGGGGAGTTGGTGTTTCAAGGGGCCTACCCGCAGCTCCTCAAATCGGCCAGGTCGCTGACCGGCCAGTATCTCAGCGGGCGCCGGCGAATCGAACTGCCGCCGCGGCGGCCGGTCGAATCGGCCGGCAGGGCAGGTGCCTGCCCCGTTCTGCGCCTTTCCCACGCCACACGGCACAACCTCAAAGACCTCGACGTGAAAATCCCCCTGGGACGGTTTGTATGCGTCACGGGGGTCAGCGGTTCAGGCAAGACCACGCTTGTCCGCGAAGTCCTCCTGCCGGCCCTGGCCGCCGGCTTCCACGCCGCGACGCCGCCGCCAAAGGCCTCGGATCGGCTCTCGCCGGATGAGAACAGCGGCGCGGAGAACCGCGATGCCGGACGCCGCGCTCCGCACTCGGCAATTCTCCGCGGCGCCGAACACCTGAGCCGGGTGGCGCTGGTGGACCAGTCCATTCTCGGCAAGACACCGCGCTCCAATCCGGCGGTTTACATCGGGGCCTTCGATGACATCCGGGCCTTCTTCGCCCAGTCGGAGCCGGCGAAGCAGCGCGGGCTCAATGCCAGCGCTTTCAGCTTCAACTCCAGCCAGGGCCAGTGCGAACGCTGCCATGGCGCCGGCTTCGAGAAGATCGAGATGCAGTTCCTGAGCGACGTGTTCATCCGCTGCCCCGGCTGCGACGGCCGCCGCTACCGCTCCCACATTCTCGAGGTGAAGGTGCGTCCGAACGTGGCCGGCGGAGACCTGAAGCCAGCAGGCCGCCCCCGCAACCGGCCACACCCGCCAAGGTCCCTCTCGATTGCCGATCTGCTCGACGCCACCGTCGAGGAAGCCGTCTCCTTCCTGTGCCAGTTTGGCGAGTCCCGCCCGGCACAACGCGCCGCCGAGAGCCTGAAGCTGCTGGGGGAAGTGGGCTTGGGCTACCTGAAGCTGGGCCAGCCGATTAACACCCTGTCCGGCGGAGAAAGCCAGCGCCTCAAGCTGGTGCGCCACCTCGCCGTGGGAGCCGACGCGACCGGGCTCAACTCGAAGTCGGGAGCCGAGGCGCCGAAGGCCGGGCGCGATCAGAGCCGGCGGGCGTCGGCTCCCACGCTGTTCCTGTTCGACGAGCCGACCACCGGCCTGCATTTCGACGACGTGCGCGTGCTGCTAAAGGTGTTCCAGCGCCTGGTGGATGCCGGCCACTCGGTGCTCGTCATTGAGCATAACCTCGA
>CAZHEW010000570.1:0-2280 GCA_964531815.1 uncultured Verrucomicrobiota bacterium | reverse complement strand
ACATACTTCTTCTCCTTCATCTTGAGGGCGGGAAAGACAAACGCGGCGACAAAGTAGAAGATGAAGGGCGAGGCCAGGACCGCTCCACCGTACATGGCCACCTGGAAGGCAACAAAGAACCCGCTGGCCGGGCTGAGGTTGATCAGGTCAACGTGGATGCCCTGCTCCTGCTCGGCCAGAGCGGGATTGTCATCAACCTGCCACCCGAGCACCCGGTTAGTGCCGACGAAGGCCGGGGCGACGCGGACGGCGACAAAGCGGTTGCTGCCCAGTTCCAGCGATTCCTGCTGCTCCGGGCTGAGCGAAAACACCCCGAGCCGATTCGTGCCGAAGAAGGCCGTCACCACCTGGTTGGTGCCGGGATAGCCATGCTTTGTCTTGGTGAGCGGGTATTTGAGAATGTTGACGACGTAGTTCCCGGCGATCAAGCAAAGGAGGATGGCCACCCCCAGCGCAGCCACGCTCTTGATGAGTACCCAGCGCAGGTCTTCCAGGTGCTCGAGAAACGACTTTACCGGGCCGCCTTCCTCTTCCTCTTGTGCGTCCAGGCGTTCCGCCTCGGGGTCTTCCACCATAGCTGGAACCGCTCAGCGACTCAGGCCTTGGTGCCAGAGGTGGAAGAGGGAGTGTTGGACTGCGGCGCCTCGGGCTGCGTTGAGGTGGTGCTGGCGGGCAGGCGGTTGGACGGCGGGGGCGAGGTATCATCCATCGCGCTGGAAATCTCGTCGGTGACCTCGCGGGTCGCCTTCTTGAATTCCTTGATGCCCGTGCCCAGACCCTTGGCCAGCTCGGGCAGCTTCTTGGCCCCAAATAAAATGAGCACAACGGCCAGTATCAGGACGATTTCCCAGCCGCCGAGCATTCCTGCAAACATTACATTCATATCTTAGCAAACACTACTGAAGAAGCCTAAGCCTGTCGCCGGGAATAGTAAAGGGGCAAACGCGCCATTCCCAACGCCGAATGCCCACAGGAACAGCATCCCTCGTGGAGAGACATCGCCCGCCGTCGCCAAATCCTGCAGCGCGCCGGCCCTCCTGCGCTTCAGGCCCACCGCCGGCTTACTGGCCCGGCGCGGTCAGGAGGATGAAATCATCGCGCCGGTTCACTCTCCAGGCGGCCTCGTTGTGGCCCGGATCCAGCGGCTTGTCTTTGCCGTAGCTGATGGTGTCAACGCGCGTTGGCGCGATGCCAAGGCGGACAAGTTCCTCGCGCACCGCCAGCGCGCGGCGCTCGCCCAGGGCGCGGTTGTATTCTTCCGTGCCGCGCTCGTCGCAGTTGCCCTCCACCCGCACCGCTTTGGCGGCGTTGGCCTTCAGATAGTCGGCCACGGCGCTAACCTTGGGTCTCTCGCTGCTCTTGATAGCCGAGCTGTCGAAGTCGAAATAGACTGTTTCGGTCTTGAGGGTTTGCGCGTCTTCCAGCCAGCCTTGATACTCACCGGCCGCGCCAAAGGCAATGCCCTCGCCCGGCTTGCCGAGGGCATTCTCCCCGAGGTTGAGGCGATCGCCATCTTTCAGGCCGCCCATGGAATCATCCGCGACCCTGCCAGCTCTCGATCCTGGGAGCAGGGTTGTGTTGACGGGTTTCTTGCGGCAGCCGGAGGCTGCAATCGTGAGCACCAATCCGATCACCAATAAACCAACAAACTTGTTCAGTTTCATCTTTTCCTGTCTTTCATGCGGGCCTATTTGGCCCAACTGGGTTGTGACTGCGAGCTTATTCCCGAAATTCGGGAAACATCTTGAACTTGTTTCGTCGGCACGTCAAGCAGGGAGAGCACGTAATTTCCCCCCCCCCTCCGGCGGCAGAATGCCAGCGTCCGGGAGTTTGGCGCCCACGATGGATCTTCGCCTTCAACCAGCGACACGGCGTTGCCGCCATTAGCCGGCACAACGCAGATCTGAAAGCCCGACCGGTATTGCGTTGTAAAGGCGATCCACTGGCCGTCCGGGGACCAATCCGGCTCCGTCGGGCTGGGCATCCCGCTGGTGCCGAGGGACTGCAAGGCTCCGCCCGCGGGCGATACCTTGCACAGTGACCGGCGCTCTCTCTCCTTTGCCGCGAAACAAATCCACTTGGCGTCCGGCGACCAGCAGGGCGACGACTCGTCCTGCGCCGAGCGGGTCAGCCGCTTCGGTTCGCCGCCGCCGGCGCTGCCGACATACAGGTCGGTCCAGCCGTCCTTGCTCAAGATCATCGCCACCTGGCTGCCGCCGGGCGAGGCCGCCGGGCTCATGTTCGACCCGCCAAACCGGGCAAACGCCCGCCGCGCGCCGG
>CAZHEW010000569.1:0-2285 GCA_964531815.1 uncultured Verrucomicrobiota bacterium | reverse complement strand
TGGACTTGCCGGGTTCTTTTGGCTTTCTGCAGCCTTCGCCACTGGCGGTGGCCGACCTCTACAATCTTCCGAGCGGCGGGACTGCCCCGTATGGCCCGATAAACGCAGCCGATTCCGCCGACTATACATACACGCTGCCCGCCGACCTGGCTTGGTTTATCGGGCCTGGCACGTTCACGTTGCCGGGCTTCACTCAAACTCAGGAGATTATTCTCGGTGGCGGCGGAAACGTTTGGGTCCTGCTCAACACGCTTGCCGGGGCGAGCGTCGAGGTTGAATACACTTACAGCGCCTCCAAGTCCGTGCCGGAGGCCTCCACATTTCTGGACGTTGCGCTGCTGTTGATACTCCCCTTTGGCGCCAGTGCCCTGAGAAGACTGACTCAACCCCGTAGAGTGCCCTGCCGATGGTTTGGGGATGGTTACTAGAGGGTTAGGGGACGGGCACCAAGCGGCCACTAAGCGGCCACTAGACGGCCACTAGACGGCCACCAGACGGCCAGGAGATGGCTAAGCAAGCGGCCAGAGGATAGCCCCCCGTCAGGTCGGATTGGTGCCCAAGGGTACGTAATGGGGTACCCACCTTCCCTGGGTATTGGGGGCTCCTGACGAGGAAATCGCTTCTCCCGAGAGATTACTGCCTCGGGTTGTACCGCGACTCCCTCGCAAGTTGTTCCCAGAGCTTGCGCTCAGCATCGGTGACTCGATTGGGCACCTCGACGCGGGTTTCCACGATCAGATCACCACTCCCGCCGCCACGCTGGGGCAGGCCGCGTCCCCGAACCCGCATTTTCTGTCCATTCTGCGTTCCCGGCGGCACTTTGATGCTCACCGTTCCAGTCAGGGTCGGGACGGTGATGTTCGCCCCGAGAACGGCTTCCCAAGGGGCGACTTCAGCCTGGTAGATCAAGTTGTGGTCCTCGACCTTGAAATCGGGATGCCGGGCCAACCGCACGCGCAGGTAGAGGTCGCCCGCCACGCCGCCCTCGACGCCCGCCTCACCGCGCCCGGCAAGCCGCAACCGCTGGCCTTCAGTGACACCCGCGGGGACTTTCACCTGCCAGGTATCGGTCCTGGCAACCTGTCCGGCGCCGCCGCAGGCGGCGCAGGCGCGGCGATTGCGGTGGCCGGCGCCTCCGCATTGGCCGCATGGGACTGCGTGCCGCACGGAAACTGAACGGACTGAGCCGCGCATCGCTTCTTCCAGCGTCACCAAAATGTCGCCCTCGATGTCCTGACCGCGCTCGGCTCCCATTTCTTCCTCGGCAAACCCGCCGCCGCGCCCGAAGCCGGGCGCGCCCCGGCCCGCTCTCGCGCCGAACAACTGCTCGAAGAAATCGCTAAAGCCGGTGCCGCCGAACTGAAATTCGTGGACCCCGCCGCCGGGCCCGCCGCCCGCCGACGGCCGGCCCCGCCCGAATGATTCCCAGCCGGGCGGCGGCCGGAAGTCGGCGCCGGATCTCCAATTCGCGCCCAACTGGTCATAGCGCTTGCGCTTGGCGGGGTCGCTCAGAACCTCGTAGGCCTCGTTGATCTCCTTGAATTTCTCCTCCGCCTGCTTCTTGTTCTTGGCGACGTCCGGGTGGTGTTCGCGCGCGAGCTTGCGAAAGGCCTTCTTGATATCGGCCTCGCTGGCCCCGCGGGGCACCCCCAGGCTCTCGTAGTAATCTTTATATTGCACCGGCATAATCAGGACGGCTCATTACCGCACGGACCGCCGCCCCGTTCCAGACAAAATGCCCGGCGGCGGCCATTTGTCCAGTCAGTCTGACACGGGTCACAACAGAGTATGTTCACAAGCTGCCCACTCTTGCCCTGCCGAGCCAGTTCATTCCAGGGATTACCCGCGCAGCGCTGATTACAGCCGGGCGCGGAAGCGAGCAAATCTGTCAATTTGTAGCGCAACGCGGGGATGGGGTTGAGTTGCCCGCTTGCTCGCGGCGGGTTGACGGCGCGATGATTGACGGCGAATGTCTGGAATGATATTGAAGACACCGCAATGCCATCCGCTGAATGAAAGCCGAAGACCAATATTTAAAGTTCGTGCGCTGGAGCGACGAGGACGGTGTCTATGTGGGTTTCTGTCCAGACCTCTTCCCTTGGGGCGGGGTCTGCCACGGGGAAACTGAGGAGCAGGCTTACGGCCAGTTGTGTGCACTGGTCCGCGAGGAGGTCCAAGAGTTGCGTTCGAGTGGGAAAGATTTGCCCGTGCCCGGCACACGGCCCATGCGGGACGCAGTGCCGGCCTAAAAGGGGGCACCCATTAGGGCAGGTGAGCTTTGGCTC
>CAZHEW010000568.1:0-2295 GCA_964531815.1 uncultured Verrucomicrobiota bacterium | reverse complement strand
AAACTGGTGGCCGATATGCGCGCGGCCAACTGCAATGCCATCATGGTCCAGGCACGCAAACGCGGCGATGCCTACTACAATTCGAGCTACGAACCCAAAGCCACGGATATCTCCTCCTCCTTCGATCCGCTGCAGGACCTGATTGACAAAGCCCACAATACCAGCGGCGGCCCGCGCATCGAGGTGCACGCCTGGATAGTCGCTTACACCCTCTGGAACAAGCAGGCCACACCGCCGCCCCAAACCAACCATCCCTACCTGCTCCATCCTGACTGGCTGACCCAGGACAACACGGGCGCAACCTGGAACGGCAGCAATTACGAATTCGACCCCGGCCTTCCCGAGGTGCAGCAATACCTCTTCGATATCGCGATGGACATCTTGTCGCGCTATGACGTGGACGGGCTGAACTGGGATCATATCCGTTACGACGACAACACCTGGGGCTACCACCCGGGAACCGTGGCCCGATTCCACGCGCGGCATGGCGGCGCGGGCATGCCGTCACCCACGGCCCCGGCCTGGATGCAGTTCCGCCGCGACCAGGTCAGCGCGCTGGTGCGCAAGAGTTACCTGTGCGGCATCGCGCTCAAGCCGTGGGTCAAGATGTCGACCTGCTGCAATACCCGCGCCCCCGGCATCACCACCACCGCCGAATGGCCGACCTCCGCCTCTTACAGCAGCACGCTGCAGGACTGGCGCGCGTGGCTCGAGGAAGGGATCGTGGACATGGCAACGCCGATGACCTATTTTGACGCCAACACATGGGGAAGCGCCTGGGCCAAATGGACCACATTCCAAAAAGACCACCGCTACAACCGGCATGTCGTCGTGGGCCCGGGCATCTACTTGAATACCATTTCCAACTCCTTGTACCAACTGCACGACGCGCGCACACCCAGCCCGAGCGGCAATTACCTCGACGGCATCTGCATGTACTCCTACGCCGTCACCAGCGACGACGGTTTGCCGCCTTCAACCTTCTTCAGCGCCCTTGTCGCGCCCAGCCCCTACGATCCGAACCCGGTGCCGGTCTTTCCAACGCCCGTCAGCCCGCCGGTCATGGTCTGGAAGACCAACCCTGCCAAGGGCCACCTTAAGGGAGTTGTCTATGGCGGCTCGACTGGCACGCCGCTCGACGGCGCCGTCCTCCGACTGGCCGGGCCGTTGAGCCGGACGTTGACCAACGATGGCACCGGCTTTTATGGCGCGGTGGACTTGCCGCCGGGAACCTACCTGGTCAGCGCCGAATTCGCCGGCTTCGAGCCGCAGACCAATGCGGTCGTGATTACCGCGGGCAATGTTGCCACCCTGGATTTCACGCTCGGCCTCTTCGCCCTGCGATTCCACTCCCCGAGCATCGTCGCGGGACAATTCCGCGCCGCCCTCTCCGGCCACGGCTCCAACGCCGTCGTGGTCTTCGCCTCGACCAACCTCGCCGACTGGCTGCCGGTCTGCGTGCTGCCCCCCACCAACTCCCTGTTGCCCTTCTGCGCCCCCGTCGCCGGGAGTCCTGAGCAGTGCTTCTGCCGCGCTTGCGCCGGGCCGATGCAAACGCTAGCTGATTTTGAAGGCTACGCCTCCGGGACCAGCGTGATGTTCCGCGCCCCGTCCTACTCGGGGCCGACCTCGGGCTATCTGGATACGGGTGCCGGCGTGGCCAACTTTACCTGTGTGACCAACGATTTCCCGGCGGGCCACGCGGGCGCGCGGGTGCTCAAGGCCGCCTGGACGTTCAAGAGCGGAACGACCAATCCCTGGCTGCGCCTGACCACCAGCAATGCGCCCAACCTCCCCAACCCCGCCATCGGCTTCAACCAGGTCCTGCGGTTCGACATTTGCGCCGACCGCGACCTCTACGTCGCGATCGGCCTGCGGGAAACCGACACTGGCGCGCCGATTGGCGGCGACGGCGGCACCGCGGGCTCCATCGAATGGGTCGGCGGCACGACGAACAATTCCATCAGCCCGCCCCGCGGACGCCTCGTCCCGGCGGACCAATGGACCACCCTCGAGTTCTTTATTCCTTACGAGCCCGTGCGGGCCTCCAGCGGCAACGGCATTCTGGAGTCCTCCACTGGCAAGGGGGTGCTCGAGCAATTGACCCTGGTGCCTGCCGGCGGCGCGGGCGCCTACAACCTTTACCTGGACAACTTCCAGGTCTTGAATCTGGAATAGGGGAGCGCAGCGTGCTGAACCTTGCCATCAGCGGCGCTGAGCCCGCGCCCGCTTCAGTTCTGCCGGCGTCTGGCTGCCCGCCGCCCCGGCGCCCACGTCTCTTGCCGGCGCTCTTTC
>CAZHEW010000567.1:0-2302 GCA_964531815.1 uncultured Verrucomicrobiota bacterium | reverse complement strand
ACCACCAGCACGCCCGCCCCGCCGCCGACGGCCATTTTCGCGCCGCCGCGTCCCCGGCGATCTTCAACATTCTGACTCTGTTCCCGGCCTTTCCAAAGCATGGGCCCATCCTCCGCCCATTCCCTTTCCCTGTCAAGAAGGCGGCGCCAACACTGCGGAATCGCGAGGTTCCGTGGGAAGGAAGCTCCGGGTCAAAGCGGATGAGCCGACGAACAGACCTAAGCCGCTTGCGAAGTCGGGGAGCTTTCTACGAACAGCTTGACCGGGCGGCGGTTGTGGGTAATGTTCTATCGCAGTTCGTTTTGAGTAGTTTCTCTTGTTTGACTGGCCGTTAGGGCGCTGCTGGCGCTGACTGGGGGCCACCGCACGAAGACGCCGGGGCCAGACATGGGCAACGTGATGAATGGTCAATACTTTGTGACCTTGGTTGACGGGTTATCCAACCCGCGAAAGGAGTGGCATGAAGACTATCCAGATGGTTTGGCTGATTCTCGCGGCGGGGGCATTTCCGTCGCTTGCGGCGCATAGAGTTCAGGTGAGTGATCCCGCCATCGGGCGGGAATTGGCAGGTCAGGGAGCGCGGTTGGTGGCGGATTACGGAGGCTGGCAGCTTTATGAAGTGGAACAACTGCCAGCCGGGTTGTTCAATCGCTCCGGGGTTGAAGACCGCGATGGTTATAACGTCATCCACCTCAATACGGGGCCGATAGACACCGCCAGCGCCGAGGCGAAGTCACTGCGCAAGGCGCGGGGCGCGTTTGCGGGCAAGCGCATGCACCTGGTACAGTTCGTCGGCCCAACGCAGCCGATGTGGCATGGGGCGCTAGCCGAAACGGGTGTGCGCATTGTAACTTACATCCCCGAGAACGCTTACCTGGTTTACGGCGACACCAAGGCCCTGGCTCGTCTGCAACAACTCGCCAGCACCGCGGGGCACATTCAATGGGAGGGAGATTACCTCGAAGCATACAGGATTCATCCCCGGGCGCGCAGCGTGGATGCACAGGGTAACCGGCGGAAGATCGGGACGGACCTGTTTGCCCTTCAACTGGTTGAAGATGCGCAGGCCAATGCCGGCACTTTGCAGTTGGTCAGCCAGCTCGCACTGGAGCCGATCCGCAGGACCTCGACGGCCCTGGGCTATGTGAATCTCGTTGTCAAGTTGGACCCGGCCAACCTGGGCGCCGTCGCCCAGCAACCGGACCTTGTTTCCATCCTGCCTTATTTCGAGCCTCGCCTGGCCTGTGAGCGGCAGAACCAGATTCTGGCCGGGAATCTCTCGGGAAATGTCCCCGCCGGTCCCGGGTACCTCGCCTGGCTCGCGGCGAAGGGATTCACCCAGTCGCAGTTTGACGCCACAGGACTGGTGGTGGATGTCAGCGATAGCGGGTTGGACAACGGGACCATCGCGCCCAATCACCTTGGGCTGTATGTCAGCGGGGCGCGGCCCGGGACGAGCCGGGTGGTGTATGCGCGGTTGGAGGGAACGCCCCACGGCGGCAGCACGATCGAGGGCTGCGATGGGCACGGCAATCTGAACGCGCATATCGTCGCCGGCTTCAATGATCTGACCGGCTTTCCCCACACAGATGTGGCGGGGTATCATTATGGGCTTGGCGTCTGCCCGTTTGTCCGGATGGGGAGCTCGACGGTCTTCGATGGGGGTGGTTTCACTTCGCCGGATTACGAAGACCTGCAATCCCGCGCCTACCGGGACGGAGTCCGCATAAGCTGCAATAGCTGGGGCGCCCCCATGAATGGCGCTTACGACAGTGATGCGCAGCGCTACGATGCCCTGGCGCGGGATGCCCAGCCGTCGGCCTCCGCCGTGCCGGCCAATGGGAACCAGGAGATGGTCCTGGTGTTCGCCACCGGCAACAAGGGCCCGGGCGACAACACGACCCTGTCCCCCGGCACCGCCAAGAACATCCTCAGCATCGGGGCGAGCGAGAATGTGCAGGCTTTTGGGGGCAGCGACAGCTCCGGCATCGGCGACACCGGAGCCGACAACGCCAGCGACATCATCAGCTTCTCGAGTCGGGGGCCGTGTGACGACGGGCGCGTCAAACCGGACCTTTGCGCCCCGGGCACGCACGTCAGCGGCGGCGTGGCGCAGGCGGCGGTGCCCGGTCCCACTGGCACGGCCAACGCATGTTTCGACGGCGAAGGGGTCAGCGGCGGCCCGAACGGCTCCCATTTCTTTCCCCTCGGCCAGCAGTTCTTCACCGCCTCGTCGGGCACGAGCCACTCGGCCCCTGCAGCAGCCGGCGCTTGCGCGCTGTTGCGCCAGTATTTCCTCAAC
>CAZHEW010000566.1:0-2303 GCA_964531815.1 uncultured Verrucomicrobiota bacterium | reverse complement strand
CGTCATCATCCCCAAGAACGGCGTGATCCCGCATGGCATGGTGATTTGACGCCCGGTCCCCGGCAGCCCGTGCCGCGACCGCGATCAGGCGGCGCAGGCGTCCCGGCCCGCCGCCGCGGATTTCCCAACCTGCCCACCGCTGTCCGGAAGAGGCACTTATCACACAGCCTAGCCGGCCCATGTGGGAGCCCATGTGGGACGGGGGCAGGCCCGGGTTGATTTGAACTGTGCATTGGCGCGGCGAGAGCCTATCTTGGACGGGTTCGCCTGTATGGCGTAATGCCGGGCCGGGTTGCCCGGCGGCACGGGTGGCTTGTCAGACTCCTGACACTATGAACAAACTGCGCTCGAAACTGGAACAAAACCTCGGCTGGGCTGTGCTTCTGGCCCTGGCGGTCGGCTGCCTGGTCGTCTTGCGGCCCTTCGTCTCGGCCTTGCTCTGGGCGGTGGTGCTCTGTTTCTCGAGCTGGCCCCTGTATCGCAGGTTGCTCCAGTTGCTCGGCAACCGGCGGACCCTGGCCGCCGGCCTGATGACCCTCATCATGGTTCTCGTGCTGTTGCTGCCGTTTGTCATCATCGGCACAACGCTCGGGAGCAGCATCAAGGAACTTACCCTGGCCACCCGCGACTGGATTCAGGGCGGGCCGCCCAGCCCGCCCGCGTGGCTCGAAAAGGTGCCGGTCGTCGGCGCAACGGCGGTTGAGTACTGGGAAAGCCTGGCTCATGACACCGCCAAGTTGTGGGCGCAGGCGCAGCGCTTCGTTGAACCGGTCAGCGCCTGGCTCATCCGGGCCGGCCTGGCGCTCGTAGGCGGCTTGCTGGAGTTGGCGCTGAGCATCTTCGTTGCCTTCTTTCTGTTCCGCAATGGGATTTCCCTCGCCCAACGCCTGGCGGCTGCCATCGAGCGCATCGGAGGCGAGCGCGGTCCATACCTGCTGGAGGTCGCCGGCAAGACCGTGCGCGGGGTCGTCTATGGCATTCTAGGCACCGCGCTGGTCCAGGCCGTCCTGGCGGGCATCGGCTTCACAATTGCGGGCGTTCCCGGCCCCGCCCTGCTGGCGCTGCTGACTTTCTTCCTTTCCGTCGTGCCGGTCCTGGGTACGGCCCTGGTCTGGGGGCCGGCGGCTTTCTGGCTGTTCAACCAGGGCTCGACCGGCTGGGCCATCTTCGTAGTCATCTGGGGCCTCGGCGTCGCCAACATTGACAACTTCATCAAGCCCTGGCTCATCAGCCAGGGCAGCGACATGCCCTTCATCCTCATCTTCTTCGGCGTGCTGGGCGGTGCCATCGCTTTCGGCTTCATCGGGGTCTTCCTTGGCCCCACCCTGCTGGCCGTCGGGTTCCGCCTCGTGGAGAAATGGTCCGCCGGAGAACGGACAGCGGTGGAAGCCGGGGAGCAACCGCAAAAGCTATAACGCGTTCTACGGCTGTATGTAAGTCAATCGCAGCCTAGATTGCATGGTCCGGGCCGTTGACGTCCAGGTGGGCGAAGCAGCGGTCGCCGTTCAGGAATTCGATGCGGTGGTTCTTGTAGCGGAGCTTGATTTGGCCCTTGCTGTCCAACTCGACGCACGCGCCCTCGTTCAGCCGCAGGTTGTTGTTGCGCAGGTTCACGCCCACTTGAAAGTTGCCGGGGAGATCAACGCCGGTGGTTCCCTTCCCTTTCAGGTGGATCGCGGTCTGGAAGTGGTTGGCGCCGTCGTGAATCTGAATGCCGTGCTGCATGGGCACGGGGCCGCCGACGGCTTGGATGTTGAGCCCGATGGCTGTGATCTCCTCGGAGCCGGCGTAGTCGTTGCTCATTTCGATGTTCGCGCCCAGCGCCACGCCCCGGCTGTGATTGAATACTTCGGAATGGAGGCCGGAAGACCAGCCCGGTCCATGCTTGTGGAGGCGGGAGCAGACGACACAAGCATCGCCGGTTTCGTGGTGCGTTTCCAGGCTGGCATAAAGGGTCCAGGGGTACGAATGCTTGCCTTTTTCCTGGTGAATGAGCGAGAGCACCTCGTGGGTCATGGCCCGGCCGTTGTTGTCGTCACCGCGCTCGAACAAGAGCATGGTGTCGAGAGGCTGGACCGGCGGGTCCCCCCGGCGCATGCGGGTTGTGACGGCCTCACCGGTGGATTTGGTGGTGGCGGCAGCGGCGCTGCGGCCGCCGAACAGGCCCGCAATGAGGGAAATGAACCCGGTCGCAAGGAACTGGCGGCGTCCGCTCGAGGTAGCAGTAGCGTTGTTGCTCATGAATACATAGGATTAGCGCCTCGACGCGGGCTCATGCAACTGCCATTGCTGCGCACCAGGCT
>CAZHEW010000565.1:0-2304 GCA_964531815.1 uncultured Verrucomicrobiota bacterium | reverse complement strand
GTCAGCGAACCAACCAGCACGATGCAGAGCGTCAAGCCCGCCGACCACAGCAGCACGACCAGGCCCGCCTGGACGTCGTTGAACCCCAGGTCCGAGGAGAGCCATAGCCGCAAGGTGAAGTTTACCACCCGGTAGGCCAGGTTGCTGAGCAGCACGATGGCGAACACGATCCACAGCTCGCGCACCGCGCTGAAGAGCACGGTGAACTTGCCCAGAAAGCTCGCGGGCGCACCGGGTGCCGGATGGCTGCTCGGGTCAGGCATGGGCGAGGCTTGGCGGTGCGGAGGCCGGGCAGGCGACGCCGGCGTTCTGCGCGGCAGGAGGGATAAGAATGATCGGGCGCCCGATTGTGACCGGTTCGAGGGCGGGCCAACGCGTCGCCGTCCGGGGCCAGGGGCTGCTCGTCATTCTGGCCGGGAAAGGTAAGGGCTGCCTCCGCGGCGGTAAAGCAATTTGACCTGTCCGTTGCTGGCGGTTGGCCTGCGCCGCATTTGCCTGTAATCAGGCAGGCGGCGGGCACGTCTAACCGAGATCGGAGCGCCCGGCATTTTGGCGTCCAGGGCAGGTGTGGAAAACTGGCATTTTGTTGTGGACAGCAGGAGGGGTGCCAGTGTAAGGTTGCAAGCTGAATTGCAGCAGGAGTATGACTGGAATTCTTTACGGCCCGGGATCAAGCGCCCAACGGAGCCAGTCGGCAATCTCGCCGTCTGGGGGCCGCGGGGCCGGTGGGGCGGCGTTCACGCTGATCGAGCTGCTGGTTGTGATTGGGATTATTGCGATTCTGGCCAGCCTGCTCTTGCCGGCGTTGGCCCGGGCCAAAGAAGCGGCCTATCGCGCCAAGTGCTCCAACAACCTCAAACAAATGGGCTTCGCGCTCAGGTTGTACGCCGACGACAACAACGGCCTGTACCCGATGCGCGTGAATGCGTGCCGCTGGCCGGCGTTGTTGCTGGAACACTACCGAAAGACCAACACGCTGGTTTGCCCGACCGACCGGCTCCGCGGTCCGCCGCAGACAGACTTGACCGCGTCGCCGTTGGCTGATCGGGCCAGCCGCAGCTACCTCATCAACGGGTGGAACGACTACTTCGGCCCCGGGCGGTATGATTCCAGATCAATGCAGGAGGCCGCTGTCCTGTATCCCTCGGAGACCATCGTCTTCGGCGAGAAGAAGAACGCCTATTCGAACTACTTCATGGACCTCTACGAGGACGGCAGCAATGACCTGGACTCGGTCGAGCAGTCTTGTCATTCCGTAACGCGCAGCAGCGTCTATTCCGGAGGCGCCAATTTTGCCTATGCGGATGCCAGCATGCGCTACATGAGATATGGGACGACGGTTTGGCCCCTGAATCGCTGGGCCGTGAGCGACACCAACCGCCAGCGGTTCGCCTGGCAGCCTTAGCGCCGGCGCCACACCATCCCAAATTATTGGCTGGAACCTTCGCGGGCGGCCTGCTACGCTTCCATAGTTGGTGGCCCAGCGGACGGAATCAAAGTCATGAGCTGGCCCACCAAGGACTGAGTCTGAATCGAATTAGTATGAGCAACGCGGTGGCAAGTTACGTGCACTTCATGTGCGCTGCCCTGCTCAAATTCAAGCAGACGGGCGCCCTTGTGCCCTCGCAGAGGTTTCTCATCAGCAAGATGATTGCCCCGGTGCCGGAAGACTACTCCGGGCGGATCATTGAGTTGGGCGCCGGCAACGGGGCCCTCACCCTGAGGTTGGCCGCCCGCTGTCCCCAGGCGCGAGTTCTGGCCTGTGAAATCAACCCGGTGCTGGCCCGCAAGACCCGGGAGAATCTGGACCGGGCGGGCATCAATGGCCGGGTGGAGGTGATCTCTGATTCCGCCGAACACCTCCTTTCGGAAATGGGCCGGCGGGGAACAGGCAAGGTGGATTACGTGCTCTCGGGCATTCCCCTGGGTAATCTCCCCGGCGAGCGGGTTCAGACCCTGATTGATGCCATCTGCGGCGCGTTGCGCCCGGGAGGAATGTACATCCAGTTCCAATACTCTTTGATAGACCGCAAACGCATCCGCTCGCGGTTCCGCCTCCTCCGCACTTCCCCGGTGTTGCTCAATGTTCCACCCGCGGTCGTGTACTACGCGCAAAAGTGACCAGCCGCCGGGTGTGCGCGACCGGCGATAGCGCGCAGCGGCTGCACCTCAATCCCAAATCCGGTACGGCAGCGCGCTCTTCTCCAGGAAAAGGCCGCACTTGGGGCAGCGGTCCGGATCATTCCAGCTTCGGACTCATCTTCCCCCATTAGAGGCTAGTTATTGAGCGACATGATCAATAAT
>CAZHEW010000564.1:0-2308 GCA_964531815.1 uncultured Verrucomicrobiota bacterium | reverse complement strand
TCGTAGGCGCGGAAGGCCATTTCGACCTTGTTGAGGAGGCCCTCGGTGACCTTGCCGCCTTTGATGAGGCCCTTGGCGGCGCGCTCGACGCTCATGGCGATGCGGGCGGCGTTGTTCTGGGTGGCCACGATCAGGTTGGCCATGGTGATGCAGCCGCGCTCGTCGGTCTGGTAATGATGGAAGAGCGTGCCGCGCGGGGCTTCGACCACGCCGATCCCTTCCTTCGGGATGCTGGTGGGGATGCGCCGCACGTCCGGGCTGGTGATTTCAGGATCATTGAGCAGTTCCTGCATCCGCTCGGCGGCGTTGATCATCTCGATGGAGCGCGCCAGGTGGTTGGCCAGCGTGTGGTGGACCGGTTTGCCGCCGAGGACCTTGAAGAACTCCTCGTAAGCGGCCTGGGCCTTGGGCGTGGACATGCCGTCGGAGGCATTCAGGCGCGCCAGCGGGGCGACGGAGTAAAGGCTCGTGTCGGGGCCTTCGACAAAGTCCTTCCATCCGCGTTGTTTGAGGAAGGTGAACTTCATGTAGCTCCACGGCTCGACGTGCTCGGCCACGTAGTCGCGGTATTGCCGGGTGGGGAATTTGCAGACTTCCTTGCCGTTGCAATCCACGACGCGGAGTTTGCCGTCGTAGAAGTTGACGCGGTTCTGCTCGTCCACCATGCCCATGTAACAGGTCTTGTGGGTGAAGGCGTCACTGGTGATCATCTTCACGTAATCGGGGTTGCCGAGGACGATCTGCTTGAGCACGGTGAGGGTCCACTCCGCGAACTCGACGGCGTCCTTGGCCAGTTCTTTGAACCTGGGCAGGTCGGCCGGGTTTAGCGCCTTGCTGACGCCACCGGGCAAACCGAGCACCGGATGCACCACCTTGCCGCCGAAGTAGGCGGTTAGCTCGCGCACGCGGCGCCGTGTGGCGATGACTTTCTTGCCGGCCTCGACGCCCACTTTGCCGATCACACCGACGATGTTACGCTCTGCGGGAGGCGCTTCCGGGCCGACGATGAAGTCCGGCCCGCCCAGCACGAAGACGTGGAGCGCGTGGTCCTCGAGCATGAAGGCGTTATAGACCAGCTCACGAATCTTGCGGCCGGCTGGGGTCGGCTCGACCTGGTAAAGGTCATCCAGGCACTTGGTTGCGGCCATGTGGTGCGCGGTGGGGCACACGCCGCAGATGCGGCTGGTGATTTGGGGCATGTCCTCGGCGGGACGGCCGAGGCTGAAGACCTCGAAGCCGCGCAACTCGGGCACCTGCATGTAGGCGCGCTCGACGTCGCCTTTGTCGTCGAGGAAGATGTCAATCTTGCCGTGGCCTTCGAGGCGGGTGATGGGCTCGACGGTGAAGCGGCGGCGGCCCATCTGGTAGGCGGCGTTGGCGCGGGCGGAGCCCTGGTTGAATGTTTCTTTGACTGCTTGGTCCATATAGATCTCTTTCACTTGGATGGAAGGGTGATTTTGCGGCGCAACAGGCTCTTGGCCAGGCCGTAACGATAGAACGTGCCCACCGGATCGGGGATGCCCGTGAGCACCTGGTCAATCTCGCCTTCTTCCTTGGGGGCGAGGTTGGCACAGAGCGAGGACATGATCTTGAGGCCCTGGTCCCGCACGCGGGTGGTGGGGCCGAAGCAACCGGTGCAGGGCATGCCGCCGACGGTGCAGGCGGCTTCGCAACCGCTGCGGGTGCTGGGGCCCATGCAAACGACGCCCTGGGCGAGGAAACATTTGTTCGGGTCCATCAGCACCTGGTGGGGCCGCTTAAACTCGGTGAACGCGATATTGGCGGGCTTGGTGGCCTTGCGCGGGCACTCATCGCACAGCGCGATGTCCGGCGCGATCACGGATCCTTTTGGCGGCAGCCGGTTCTCCAGCAGGGCGGTGAGGGCCGTCCGGGTGACCTTCGGCGTGGGCGGGCAGCCGGGCACGTAGTAATCCACCTCGACCACCTGGTCCAGCGAGCGGACGACATTGTGGAGCTCGGGGAGCGTCGGCTCGCGGCCATTGTCGCTGAATTTCAGTTGAGGACGGGTCTTCTTCTCGTTGACCATGGTCGGAGCGTCCTCGTAATTGAACTTGAGGAGTTGCTCGCGGGGGAACTGGTTGGCCAGGCCGGGGATGCCGCCGAGTTGAGCGCAGGCGCCATAGGCAATCATATACTGGCTCTTGCGGCGCAGCAGATGAGCCATCTCCTCCTGCTCGGAGGAGCGGATGGCGCCGTTGAGCAGCGTGGCGGTGATGGACTTGTCGGGCATGGCCTCGATGTCCTTGTATTTGAAATCCATCGCCACGGGCCAGAGGACGATGTCCAC
>CAZHEW010000563.1:0-2311 GCA_964531815.1 uncultured Verrucomicrobiota bacterium | reverse complement strand
GCGCACTTCTTCAAAGGACTGCCACGTGCGGCGGTTCTTCTGCATGAATCGCGTGTTCTTCTGCCCATTGCTCCAGACCGGTTGGCCTGGCGCCACCCCGGTCTTCAAGCTCGTTGCCCTTATAATAGAGCGAAGCTGCTCAATTTCAAGGAGGGAATTGCCAGCGCTCGGGCTGGCCGGCCCGCGTCAACAATTGGTTCGCAACTCCAACTCGTAAAGGCGGGCGAACGTCTTGAGGTGCGCGGCAAAGTCGCCACAGTAAAGGACCGGATGCGGCCCGGGGTAAACCGTGCAAACGTCTTTAACGTCCGGGATGCTGACCAGCACGCGCGTGGCGCAGCCGCCCGTCGGCGGGCAGGCGGGCGAGGAGACGACCCGCCCGCGCCAGGCGTCCAGGGTTTTCTTGCCGCCGTGATATTTGCAGAGCGTGACCGTCTCGCCCGCGGGCCATTGCACGTCCAGGGCGAGCGACTTGGGCAATTGGTGGAAAAAGGGGCGCAAGTGGTAGGGGGCTTCCTTCTCCTGCGGGCCGTGGAGCCGGGGGGTGCAGGTGCAATGCGCGCCAAAGTAGAGGTTTTGCTCCGTGTCGAACTCGGGGTTGTGCTGGAAGCCGCCGCGCCCGAAGCAGTTGGCGCCGAGCATGAGGGTAAGGGAAGCGTTGAGGTCGTTTTCGCAACCGCAGGGGAGGAGGCTGCCGTTGTTGAGAGCGAAGCTCAGGCACGGCTTGCGGTGTTTCAACATCAGGCACTCGATGGTGATGGCGTCGGCGGCGTGGCGCCGCATGATTTCCTGCACGGCGGCGTGCGAACGCACCGCGTCGCGGAAGGCCGTCTCGTTGAGATCGGTGACGTGGCGGGCGCGGGCGCGGACGGACCGTGCCAGGCGCTCCATTTCCCGGGAGAGCCGCGTCTGGTCGAACAGGCGGTTGAACTCGTCGGCGGGCACGCCGCGAATGGCCACGCCGAAGAAGGGCTCGGCGCTGTCGGTTTCCTGCTTGAATTGGCTGGCGACGCGGAGCAGGCGGCTCTGGGCCATGCGCGTCATGGCGTGGACGGCGCGCAGGCCGCGCTCCAGGGCGTCCCAATTCTCAATGGAGTGAATGTATTGGAGGCGGGGCGCGGTGCGGAAATACTCGGGCGGGGCCTGGTGGTTGGCGCCGACCGGGTGGTAAAGAATCGCCGGTCCCTTCCAGGCATCGAGGAGGGGCCGGAGCTTGGCGCTGAAGCTGTTCCAGAAGTTGAAGAGCAGAAGGGCGTCGGGCTTGTTGGATTCGAGGCTGGCGAGGAAGGCGCTGATGCCGGCGTCGGTATAGAGCGGCTTGTCCTCGAGCGCGAGCGTGAGGTCGAGCTCCGTCGCGAGGCGGCGGAGCTGCTCCAGGAACTTCGCCTGCTGTTGCTCCGGCGCGAACTGGTTGCCCGGCCAGGTGAACCACTCGTGCTTGCTCCAGCCATCTTCGTTCTTGCCAGCCAGCACAACCTCCGCCGGGGGGTAAAAGAACGCGCCGCGGATCAGAGCCGGCTTCTTCTTGCGCGGGGCAAGGTTGAGGCTGGCAGGGGAGGCGCCCAGCCCGCTGGCGGGCCACAGGGCCAGTCCGGCGAGGGCGGCGGTGGATTTGATGAAGGTCCTGCGATCCCAGGGAAGGGTGAGTCCGCTGCAATCTGGAGTCATGCGTCGAGATTACCCGCGCACGCGGCCGCGTCAATGCGGGAAGCTCTTAAGCAATCATCGGTTCATCAACCCCGGCCAAGCCGCTCGAGCAGCTTGCCGTGGATGCCGCCGAAGCCGCCATTGCTGAACACAATCACAACGTCTCCTCCCTGGGCCTTCTGCGCGACGTGGGCGACGATGGCGTCCACGTCGGGCAGGTAGGCGGCCTCCTTGCCGGCGCCTTTGAGGTCCTGCATCAGGCGCTCGGGATCGAGGCGCTCTTCGGGGGCCAGCAATTCCAGGCGGGCCACTTGGGCGATGACCACGGCATTGGCGTCAGCGAAGGCGACGGCCAACTCGGTTTGGAAGATATTGCGCCGGGTCGTGTTGGTGCGGGGCTCGAAAATGGCCCAGACCCGCTGGGTGGGATACTTCTGGCGCAGCGCGCTGAGGGTTTCGCGGATCGCGGTGGGGTGGTGGCCGAAGTCGTCCATCACGACCACGCCCCCGGCCAGACCGCGCACTTCCAGGCGCCGCCGGATGCCTTTGAAGGTGTCGAAGGCGGACTGAATTTGATGGTTCTTGAGGCCGCAATGCTTCGCGCACGCCACCACCGCCAGCGCGTTGCGCACGTTGATCTCCCCCAGAAAGTTGGTGTGGAACT
>CAZHEW010000562.1:0-2324 GCA_964531815.1 uncultured Verrucomicrobiota bacterium | reverse complement strand
CCTTGCTGGAGCAGGAAGTCGCAGCGGCGGTAGTAATCAATCCACTCGCGGCCGTGCTCGAACCAGGTGTTGTGGCGGTTGAACTCGGTGCTGAACCAGGCGTTGACGCCCGGTCGGCGGTCGTCCCATGGCTGGTGAATATAGACGTGCAGCACCCAATGGTTGATGCCTTCGGTCAGCGCCCAATCGCCCCGGCGCTTGAGCGACCAGGGCGTGCTCTCGAACAACACTCCGCTGGTGAATGCCTCGGCATGGACGATCGGCTTGCCGTAAGTGTGGGCGGCGGAGGAAGCGCAACGCAGTTCAATGCTGCCCAGATCGCCCGTCGCCCAAAACTCGCCGCTGACCTCGTCGGCCTGTCCGCCGTATTGGAGGAACTCCGCCGGGTAACCCCAGTGCCCGTAGTTCTCCAGCCACAGCTTAAGGCCGTGCTGATGGCAGGCATCCCGCAGCCCGCCGACGTAGTCGTAAGCCACCCGATCGGCCACCAACCGCCGGAGGTCCCAGAGGAACCGGTCCGACTGATCCGCACTGCCGATGAGACGGCCCGTGAGCACCGGCAGCCAGGGATGCGGGTCGTAGCCGTAGCGCTTGCGGAACAGGTTGTCGAACCCCTCTGTCCAGTTCTGCGAGCCCATCTCGTAACTATCGGCGATAACGTAGTTGAAGGCCTTGCGGTCGGCCTTGGGCATTCGCCGCAGGAGCTTGCCGATGTAGGCGTCGAAATGGGCTTGCGCCGCCGCGCGATTCATCTTGTCCACCTCGAGCCCCTGGCCTTCGGGCGAGGCGGGAGCGTTTCGAGTGCCCGCGGGCGTCATGCCCGTGCGCAGGATAATCCACTCGCCCGCGGGCACCTCCCAGGCAAGCGTGCCGTCGGCGGCCAGCTTATCGCTGAGGTTCACCACGGCGCCGGGCGGCACGGCCAGGGCCGGGGAATCCGGCTCCGCCGTCTTCGGCCAGAGGTAGGTGTCCCACATCGGCAGGGGTGTGGGATGCATCTTGCCAAGCTGCTTCTCCACGAAACGTTCCAGGCGCGCCGCACCCGAGAGCTCGATCTCGGCCAGCCCGCCGTTGTTCCGCAGCCCGGTGATAACCAGCCGGAAGCGCTTCGCCGTCTGCGCGGGAAAGGCAACCGCCACCGGGCCGCACTGGATCGGCCCCACATGCACATTCGTATTCGAGCGATCAAGCGGGAATTCGCGGACCGTGCGGAAAACGCCGTCTTCGGCCGCAGCCTGCAACTCACATTGCGCGGCGAAAGCCATTTCGGCCGGCCACAGCACCAGGCTCCGCGCCGTGAAGGGCTCTGCGACTTCGATGTCCACCGTAAACGGCGCCTTCCCCTGCCCTGCCCCCTTCGGGAACATCAGGGTGGTCTTGCGGTCGCCGTCCGCCAACTGCCCGGCGCCGGCGGCCTCCGGGGTGCAAGTCACCCGCGGGGAGCGGGCGGCGATGGTATCGGCGTCATTCTCCGGCGCCGGGAAAGCCAGCACGGCGATGTCCTGGAACGGCTCACTTGGCGGAAGCAGCTTTTCGGCAAAGCGCAGCGGGCCCTTGACTCGCCGCTCTGTGCTGACCACGTAGCGCATGGCCTGGTCGGATTTGATCCAGGGCCCGCCCGACTGGCTCCAGCCGGGGCAATTGAATAGCCCGACATCCACGCCGAGCCGCCCCCCTTCGCGGATGGCGTGTTCGACCATGCCCCACCATTCTTCCGTCAGCGCTTTCACCGTGCCATGCTTCACCTCATCGAGGTAGATGTTGCCGATAAAGGCCTGGCTGATGCCGACCCGCTTCATGGCTTCGAGGTCCTTGGTGATGCCCTCGCGTGAGATGTTGTCGGTAATCCAATACCAATAGCACCACGGTTTGGTGGACTCCGGCGGCTGCGCGAAGCCGCGTTCGAGAGAGTCAGCGGCGCGGGAGTTGAGCGGCAGCGCCGTCAGTGTGATCAAAGTAATCAAGAGCGGGGTCTTCATAAGTTGTTATCAAATGCGAGCGTCTGAGCATTGGGCACACGTGTGGTTATTCTGCGGCCTGTTCCCCCTCACCCTAACCCTCTCCCCCGGGGAGAGGGCAGGCGTGAGGGGGAACGGATCGCCCAACGTCCGCACGGAACAGCAATCGAGCGTCGCATCGCAACTGATAGATTGCCTGTTGCCCGCCCGCCTGTGCTGGGCGTTGCGCGGGTGAGCGAGAATTGGGTTTTCGTCTCACCAAGCATCGCGCAACCCTAACAAGCGCGGCCCTGGGGTCAAGCACCCCGTTTGGGGGAATGGCGCTTACATAAGGCCGAGTCTGCGGAGGCGAGCGATTCTTCTACG
>CAZHEW010000561.1:0-2326 GCA_964531815.1 uncultured Verrucomicrobiota bacterium | reverse complement strand
TCGAGGTGGAAAGGTTGTGGATGGCGTCCACCTCGGGCCGCGAGAGCTTGGGCAGCCGCCGCCGGGCGAAGGAGCTGAAGGTCTCGATCAACTGCCGCTGGGCCTCGGTGTGCAGGGTGTCGAACACCAGTGAAGACTTGCCCGAGCCGGAGAGGCCGGTGAACACCACCACGCGGTCACGCGGAATGCTCAGGTTGACGCCCTTCAGATTGTGCACCCGGGCGTTCTCGATCTGGATGGCCTCTCGCATATCAGCTCGGTTGCAGTTCCGCGCTGAAGGGCCCGCTGTAGGCGTCGTAGAACAGCTTCAGGGTGAGCCCCAGGACCACGGAGACAAAGACGGGGCGGATGAACTTCGTGCCCCGCGTAATGACCATGCGCGAGCCGAGCTTCGCGCCAACCACCTGGCCAATCCCCATCGTCAGCCCGGCGGCGTACCAGACGTTGCCGCCCGGCAGAAAGAACAGGAGCGAGCTGATATTGCTGGCGAAGTTCATGACTTTGGCGTGGCCGGTCGCCCGCGTCATGTTGAAGCCGAGCCCGAGCATGAAGGCCATCGTCCAGAACGTGCCAGTGCCCGGGCCAAAGAAACCGTCATAGAAGCCGATCAGCAGACCGAAAATGAGGTCGAATCCTCCGCGGCCGATGCGCGGGCGCAGGTCCCCGGCCCCCAGGCGCGGGCTGAACAGGACGTAAAGGGCGACTCCGGCCAGCAGGACGGGGATCACGCGCCGGAGGAAGGAGGGATCGCTTTGCCGCACCACCAGCGTGCCGAGGGCCGCACCGGCGAAAGTCAGAAGAAACCCGCGCGCGCAATCCTTGAGCGCCACGGTGCCCGCCTGCGCGTAGTACCAGGACGCGCTGGCGGAACCGAAGGTTGCCTGCAGCTTGTTCGTGCCGAGGGCGTGGCGCGGGTCCAGGCCGAAACTGAGCAACACCGGCAGCGTGATCAGCCCGCCCCCCCCGGCGATCGCGTCAACAAAGCCCGCCGCCAATGCGGTCGCAAAGAGCAGCGGCAGGTGCCAAAGCTGTGTCATGGGCGCGAGTTTAACTTAGACCGCCGGTGATTTAAAGCCGCCGTTGGCAGGAAGAACCTGCGCCCCGTGCGCGCGTTTGTAACAGGGACGGCCTGGCGGCGCCCCAGGCCCAGGGCACACGCCCCGCTGCCGGCGTGTCACGCACCCCGCCACCCAAGGCCCAAGAGTAGCTCCCCCCTGGCTTAATAGAATTTCTATTAAGCCAGGTGGTAGCCAGGGGCTACGGGGGCAGGCTGGCTGCGGCCGAGACTTATGACGTTATGGGCACGGATTGTTACACAGCGCCCACAGCAGGATGGCCCCGGCCGTGCCGTCCATAATCGGCTCGTTTGAGGAGTAATCCTGCACGTCGTCGTGATAGACCGCCGGGCCTTGAAATGCTGCCAGCGGGTCGGGTTCAGTGATGGACACGCCTTTGAGTGATTTGAAGATGCGCTCGTAAACCGGCCCGTCCACCAGCCCGCCCCGGACCGGGCGCCCGGTCAACTGCATTGTCATGAGGTGCGGATCTTTGGGATAGACGCTGCCGATGCCGGTAAACATCGTGTAGCCCCAGGGATTGCGCCCCAGCAGCCAGTCGCGCTGCCGGGCCGCGAAGTCGTGATACGTCCTGTCCCCGGTCATCCGCTCAAAGAGCAGGCACTGGGTGGTCAGGGCGACGGTGAGGTTGGCCGAGCACCAGATGAACGGCACGCCGATGCGGTAGGGATTCCGCTCGCCCGCGCGCACGCAGCGCTCGATGCCCTCGCGGTAGTAGCCGGCAAGCAGTTTCCTGGATTGCCGATCCGCCAGATCATAGAGCCTGAAGTGGCCGGCGTTCATGAAGGGGAAATACTGGTAATGGCCGGTCTGCTCCTTGCCCATCCAGGATTCCGAGGCTGCCAGCTTCGCGTAGCGCTTTGCCTCCTGGAGGTAGCGCCGCTCGCGCGTGGCGCGGAAGAGCTCCGCCGCGCCCCATTCCATGTCATCGGCCCAGGTGGTTTCCTCGTAGCGATAGGGGGCGCCGTAGGAATTGCCCTGCTGGACGCCTTCCCTGGCGCGGCCCAGCTCGTACACTTCTTTGCCAGCTTGCAGGCAGCGTTCGGCGAAGGGCCTTTGGCGCGGGTCACCTTTCCAGACCTGGTATGCCAGGCTCATGGCGGCAGCGTAGCGGCCGGCGAGGTTCGCCACGCCCGTGGAGGCGCTTTTGTACTGGCGCAGCCCCTGCGGCTGGCCGTCGGCGAAATAGACCACTCGCGGGCCGCCCTTGCCCCAGCCGTAGTCGGCGATTTCGTTCTGCGGCAGGCGGC
>CAZHEW010000560.1:0-2338 GCA_964531815.1 uncultured Verrucomicrobiota bacterium | reverse complement strand
TTCGGTACCATTTCTCGGTACCATTTCTCGGTACCATTTCTCGGTACCATTTCTTCGAGTGCTAGCCCCAAAACGAAGATTTTGAACCGCCATGACGGTAGAGTAGGGGAGGGGCGCACAGGACGCGGCCTGAGTCCCTCCCCCCTCGTCGCACCGGACGTGCAGATTTCCCGCATCCGGCGCTCCCGGATGCTTCACCGCAGGCCCACGCGAGAGGAGGCAGCCGAGCTCACAGGTACACCAGGCCGAGATCGGCGAAGTGCCTGTAGTAGCTCCGCCCCTTCGGAAGACGGTAGGGGCGCTGACTCCGTCGGCCCAGATGGGCCCGAAGACGTGTCTGGACGGCGAAGTTGATCGCGCGAAAGGCGGCCCGCGACTGGCCAACCCGAAAGTAATTGGCCCAGCCCGCCAGGTGGCGGTTCAGCGTGCGGATGAGGGCCGGGATCGGCTGCCAGCACATGCGCGGGCTCGTCAGCGCCCGCAGCGTCGCCCGTTCTCGCGCCAGAGCCTTCCGGGAGGGAGCCACCGTCACGTAGTGCCTCCCACCCCGTCGGCCCGGCACGAACCGGCAGGTGAAGCCGAGGAAGTCCACGCTTCCCCCTTCCCACCGGAGGCGCACCACCTGCGTCTTCTCGCGATTCACTTCGAGACCCATCCGGACTTCCAACGTCCGCTCGATCCACGCCCGCAGCTCCGGCCCCACGCGCCGCGCGAGGATGACCAGGTCATCCGCGTACCGCACCAGCGTAGCCTCCGCCCAGTGGGCGGGCCCGCCCGCCGCCTGGAAGAAGGTGTCGAACCAGTGCAGGTACACGTTGGCGAGCAGCGGGGAGATTACCCCACCCTGGGGCGTCCCCCGCGTGCTCGGGCGGGGTGGCTGCCCCGCCTCGGCCACCGGTGCCCGCAACCACAGCCGGAGGAGCCGCAGCACCGACCGGTCCGCCACACGCATCGCCAGGGCTCGCAGGAGCTTGTCGTGCGGGATCGCGTCGAAGTAGCCCTTCAGGTCCGCGTCATAGATCTCCCGGGCGCCGCGCTCCACCTGCCGCTGCAGTTCGGCCACGGCCTGGTGGGCCGAGCGCTTCGGGCGGAAGCCGTACGAACACGGCAGGAAGTCCGCCTCGAAGATCGGCTCCAGGACCAGGAGCGCCGCCGTTTGGGCCACCCGGTCCCGGACCGTGGGGATGCCGAGCGGGCGGGTCTTGCCGTTCGGCTTCGGGATGTAGACGCGCCGCACAGGCTGGGGCCGGTACGTCTTCGCACGCAGCGCCTCGTGCAGGTCCGCCACGAGCCGTGCGGGGCCGCCTTCCGCGGCGACGATGTGGTCGATCGTCACCCCATCCAGGCCCGGTGCACCCGCGTTGGCGCGCACCTGCTCCCACGCCGCCTCCAGCACGTCGCGCCGAGCGATCCGGTCGTAGAGTGCATAGAACCGGAACGTCGGCTCTCGCTTCGCCTTCTGGTAGAGCTTCTGCCTCAAGAGAGAGACTTTCGCCGGCAGCGCCCGACGCTCCCCCCATTCGGGGACGAGGTCCGGCGTCACCTCCGGGTCTTCCGTTGTGGGCCTGGTGGCCAAGCGGCTCTCCCTCTCTCCTGCGTCAGCCTGCATCCGGCAGGGCCCCTTTGCTCGGCAGGCGTTACCCTGCGTCTCCGCTCCTATGGGCCCAGCCGACTCCCGCCGCCGCCGCCGCGCCCTTATGTCTTCGGTGCGCGCGTTGGGTTCCGCCCACGCCGACGGGTCTCCCAGATCACTGACTCAACCTGTCGGTACGCGCCGTCCCCAGCCACCCCGGCAGGCCCGGCGGCTGCCTCTGCCCGCTGCTTCGCCACCGGTTCAAGGCTTCATCATCTTGGGGAGCCTGGCCGCCTGCAACTTGGCGTTTCGAGGCCGAATCGGGTTCGCTTGCGCTACGGCTCGCACCTTCGCCACACGGAGTCCCCGGCCGGGGGATTGCTCCCGCCAACCGCTCCGCTGGCTACATGTCTAACGGGCGATTACATGGCTGCCTCCTTTCAGGCAGCAAGGTTGGCCAGGTTCACTGGCGGTTCCCAAGGCGCCAAGGACGCAAAGAAGAACAATCTTCGTGCTCGTGGCATGGCGCACGTAGGAAAGAATGGTCCCCGCGGCTCCTCGGTTTCGTGAGGGAAATGCCGCAGCCGCCTTGGCGGTCTTGGCGTGCTTGGCGAGAGAAGCGCAACGTTTGGGCTCAGTCTTCGGTTGGGTACCCGAGGCGGGCGGGGTACCCATCCAGGGGATGGGTCCCAGTGGACGGGCCTTTTTTTGGAAGCCTACAAGGCTTCTTCGCGCTTCCGCCGGATGGCCGGGAAGATGAGGACG
>CAZHEW010000559.1:0-2342 GCA_964531815.1 uncultured Verrucomicrobiota bacterium | reverse complement strand
CCGGGCTCCTCCAGCAGGTCTCCGGCATCGCCATCGGCGTCAACGCCGGCTGCAAAGACCCCAACGCCAGGGGCGCCCGGGAATACCGCCAGACCGTGGAGAGTGTCCTCCGTGAACGACTGCTCCCTCTCAAGGTGCCCATCGTCGCGGGCCTGCCCTTCGGCCACATCCCGCTCAACGCCACCCTGCCCATCGGCGGGCGGGCGACCCTCGACGCCATCAAAGGCGATCTGCTCATCACTGAACCCGCCGTGAAGTAGCCGCCTCCCCTCCGTCGGCCAGCACCCTGCCTCCGGCTCAGCCCCACACCGCACCCTGCACACCGCACTCCAGACTCCGCACTCCGCACTCCGCACTCAATTTAGTCCTCCCGTCCGGCTTCACGCTCGCGGATGAACCGCCGCAGCAGAATCAAGCCGATGGGCGCGACCGCGGCAATGATGCCGATCACCAGCCACATCACGCCCGAGTTCCGTTCCCCGACTTCCGGGCAGTACTTGGCCAGCAGCCGGAACGAAACGGTGCCAACGATCAGCTTTGCCAGCAGGAATGGGATGTAAGAAAGCGCAGCGTAGGAGGCTTCCTGGCCCTTCGGCGCGATGGCCGCGGCGTATTCATACACGCGCGGGGAGTAAAAGGCCTCGCCAAACGACATGAGGATCACAAAGAGCGTGATCATCACATAGTAAGGGTGCACCTCGCCCGCCAACCCAAGGTAGCCGTGCCCAATCCAGCGCCCCACGAACCCGCCCGCCAGCGGCTGAAACCAGATCGCGGGCAGCGCCATGATAAAGACCGACGCCGCCGAAATAACGCCGCCCACGACCACCATGCGATACGCGGAGAATCTCTGGGTCATGGCTCCAATGAACGGCACAAGGAAAACAATGAGGATGTTGTTGATGGCCACCAGGCGGCCCACCGGCGCACCCTCGCCCAGCTCACGAATGCCAAACTTCGGAAAGACGTAATCCATCTGCATAAAGATGAGCTTGAGGAACGCAATTAACATCAAGAACGCCAGCAAGCGGTAGAATCCCGACTGCCGCACCAAACCGCCGAAGAGCTTCACCGTGTCCCTCGTGCTGTCCCTTAGCGTTTGCCAGCATGCCCCCCAGAAACCCGCGCCCGCTCGGCCCGGCGCTTCGCGCATGATCCGGATGCCGTCGTCGGTAACCTCCACGCCCCGCCGGATAAAGTAAATCACCGGCAGGATTGCTATCTCGATAACCAGCGCCGCAAAGAACAGCGTGCGATAGGTGCTCAGTTGGCAGTTCACCAGCGGCAACGTGAGCTGGCCCTGCTCGCCCAGGCTTTGCCGCAGGTAATCGAACAGAAACGCCGCGACCATGAAGCCCAGGTTCATAATGGTGTAGAACAGCGAGTAGGAAATCGAACGCTGTTGCGTGGTCGAATACTTGCGCACCGCGGCCACCAGCACCGGCGTGCCCAGGGCCTCGCCGACCGCCAGCGGGAAAAGCCCGGCAACCAGCGCCACCCATTTGATCGTCGTGAACGCCATCACCGCCCGCGCCACAACGCAAATCCACACGCCCAGAAAAAACGTCCGCCGCAGCCCAATGGCATCGGTCAGCGACCCCACCAGCAGCGTGACAACCGTCATCGAAATGGACCACGCCGCCACAAGACTGCCGGCATCCGCATCGCCATAGCCGAAATCGGCCATCAACCAGAGCGCAAGCGTCAGAACCGTCACCTTGTAGGCCATGACGCCGAGGAACTTCACACCGAACGTAATCCAAAGCTCGCGTGAAGCGTCCTTCAGAACAGTGAACTTGGCCAGAAAGCCCCTCATCGCCTGCAGCAGCCTACCCATGCGCCCGTTCGATATGTTGTATGCCTGGCATTGTGCCCTCGCATCAGAACCCAACCCCGCCGCATAGTAAAGCTGGAATTGACCGACCCGGACGAATTATGACCCCGGCAAAGGGGTGCAATACGAGGGCCGCCCGGGAAAGCCCGCCCTTCCGGCCGATTTGCTCGCAGTCTGCCGGAAATGGCGTCTTCAATCACGCCAAGGTATCGCCAGGCCGCGGCCGCCCCGCGCCTGGACGGGTTTGTAACATAAGCCCCCTGTCCGCACATCAGGCCGAAGGCACACGCGCCCCTGCGGCCGCGTGAAGCAGCCTCCATACAGCGCCACAGAATAGCTCCTGCATAGCTCCCACCTGGCTACCACATGGCTTAATAGAAATTCTATTAAGCCATGTGGTAGCCAGGGACTACGGGGGCAGCCCGGGGGACCAACCCTTTGACCTGGACCCGTTCGTTACACCCGCTTCCTGGATGCGCCGGAAGACCGGCGGTTGGGGCCTTCGGGG
>CAZHEW010000558.1:0-2348 GCA_964531815.1 uncultured Verrucomicrobiota bacterium | reverse complement strand
CCCATCTGGGATGTGGTGAACGAGTCGCTGGTCTGCACGACCAACTACCCGCTCTTTAGCCCGGCGCGCGAGTATGTGGGCTGGGCGTTCAAGGAAGTGGCGCCACTGTTCCCACCACAAACCATCCTTATGATCAATGAAGTGACAGGCTTCAACTTTCATCCTGTCAAAACCAACCCATACCTGGCCCAGATCAAGCAACTGCTCGCCCAGGGCGCCGCAGTTCGGGGAATCGGCTTTCAGTACCACTACATGCGCCGCGAGGCGCTGGACAAATATCTTGCCGGCGAGGATTGCAGCCCGCAGAGGCTGCTGAACGTGTACGAGGAGGCCGGACGCTTTGGTCTACCGCTCTACATCACGGAAATCACCTTCCCGTCGGCGGGGCAAGGCGGGGAGGAACTCCAGGCCGCGGTGGTCCGCGATCATTACCGGTTCTGGTTCAGCGTGCCCCGGATGGCGGGCATTACCTGGTGGAACCTAGGCGACGGGACCGCGGTAAAGGGTGAGAATGAGGCCATGGGCGGCCTGCTTGACGCCCAGTTTCAGCCCAAAGCTGCCTATCGCGTGCTCGACCAACTCATCAACGAAACCTGGAAAACGCGCGCCCTGGTCCAGACCGACGCGGAGGGCAAAGCCCGGTTCCGCGGCTTCTACGGCAAATACAAGGTGGCGGTGCGGCGCGGCGGCCAGACCCGCGAGTTTGAACTGAGCCTCACCCCTGGCGGGACGGCCCCGGTGCGGGTGGCGCTGGAATAACGCTGAGCTGCGCCGGGTCGCCGATTCTGCGCTTGAAACGCCCCGCGAGAGAGCGCAGGTTATACCTTTGACGAGTTATGACACCTGCAATTCGTTCTACCAGCCGCTCCGCGCCGCGCACTGGCGCAACCCGAGGGCAAACCACGAAGTCAGCCATGCTGATCCTGGCGACGGCGGCCGTCACTATGAGCAGCTGCGCAGCCGAGCTGCGCATCGGCACGGCCGCTATCAGCATCACCCCTGACAGACCCGTGGCTCTCGACGGGCAATTCAACCTGCGCGTCTCCCGGGGCGTGGACAACCCGGTCACGGCTACGGCTGTGGCCATCGAGGCCCGCGAGGGCGACCGCGTGGTGGATCAGGCCATCCTGCTCTCCGCCGACCTCGTGGCGTTTCGCACGGCCATCCCGCCCCTGCTGCGCGAGCGTTTGCGCGCGAAGCTGCCCGATTTTGATCCGCGCAAACTGGTCCCGACCGCCACGCACACCCACACGGGACCGGTTACCGAGGAAGGGAAATACAACATTCCGAAAGAGGGTGTAATGCCGCCCCGGGAATATGTGGAATTGCTGGCGGATCGGCTGGCGGAGCTCAGCGCCCGCGCCTGGAATCAGCGGCAGCTGGGCGGCGTGAGCTGGGGACTGGGGCATGCCGTGGTCGGCCACAATCGGCGCGCCGTCTATGCCGACGGCACGGCCAAAATGTACGGCGCCACAGGCCTGCCCGAGTTCCGCGGCATCGAGGGTGGCGAAGACCACGGCATGGAACTGCTGTTCTTTTGGACTCCGGAGAAGAAGCTCCTGGCCGCGGGCGTCAACCTGTCCTGCCCCTCGCAGGAAGTGGAAGGCCGCTCGACCGTCAACGCCGATTTCTGGCACGACGCGCGCGAACAGTTGCGCGCGGGCGCGGGATCGGAGCTCGGGGTGCTCGGCTGGCCCGGCGCCGCCGGCGATCTCTCGCCGCATTTCCTGTATCGCAAAGCCGCCGAGGAGCGCATGCTCAAGCTGCGCGGGCTCACTCGTACCCAGGATATCGGACGCCGGATTGCGAGCCAGGTCATCGAGGTCAGCGAACTGACTCGCGACGACATCCGGATGGATGTTCCCTTCGCGCACGAGGTGGCGGACCTGGTGCTGCCGGCGCGCAAAGTGACCGACGCGGAAGCCGCGGAGGCGGCGAAGGAAGTCGAAAACCTCAAGAAGCAGGGTGACACCACCCACATGACCGCGTGGCACCAGGCGACCATTACCCGCCATCAAACACAGGGGCCCAAGCCTGCTTTTACTGCCGAGGTGCATGTCCTGCGGATTGGGGATATTGCCATCGCCACCAATCCGTTCGAGCTGTTCCAGGACTACGGGACCCAAATCAAGAGCCGGAGCAAGGCCCTGCAGACTCTTGTGATCGAGCTGACCGGAGGTTCGGGCAGTTACTTGCCTACCGCGCGCGCTGTCGCCGGCGGCGGTTATAGCGCCGTCGTCCAGAGCAGCAAGGTTGGCCCCGAGGGCGGACAGGAACTCGTGAACCGCACCGTGGAAATCATCAACGACCTGTGGAGCAAACCGGCAAAGACAAAACCTTAGCCGTGA
>CAZHEW010000557.1:0-2353 GCA_964531815.1 uncultured Verrucomicrobiota bacterium | reverse complement strand
CCTCGGCCTGGAATGGAGCCAGCGCCGCCGGCTCGCGGCTGGTGATGACGAGGTCCGCGCCGGCTCGCGCCAGTGCCCGGCCGAAATACTGGCCCAGCCCGCGGCTGGTGCCGGTGACGATGGCCACCTTGCCGGTGAGATCAAATGGATTCTGGCTCATAAGCTAATCTCTATTCTTGCGGGAGGGCGAGCGTCCTCGCGAGCCCTGACTTCCAGGCATATCCTGGCTCGCGGGGACGCTCGCCCTCCCGCATGTCGTCTCGCGCGTCACGGTTTCAGCACGACCTTGAGCAGGCCCGGTTCCTTGCGATAGAGCCGGTCGAACCACGCAGCGCCCTCGGCCAGCGGGGCGGCGGCGCTGATCAGCGGGGCCGCCCGCAACGCGCCGCGCGCCAGCATATCGAGGCAGGCCGGGTATTCGCCTTGCGAGGCGCACGAGCCGCGCGCGCTCAACTCGCGCGTCACCGCCGCCTGCAATGGGAACTCGACGCTGGGGGTGACGTTGCCAACGAGCGTGGCCGCGCCGCCCTTGCGCAGGCAACGCAGGGCCAGGTCCACCGTGGCGGGCACGCCCACCGCCTCCAACGCAAGGTCAGCGCCTTGCCCGCCCGTCAGGCGGAGAATTGCCGCAAGCGCATCCTCCTTCGCGGAATCAATGGTGCTGGTGGCGCCGAACTTCGCCGCCAAAGCGAGCCGGTCGCTGGCAACATCCGCCACGATGAGCCGCCCGCAACCCGCCTGGGCCAGCGCCTGCACCAGGGCCAGCCCGATCATCCCGGCACCCACCACCACCACGGCATCGTTCAATGCCGGCGGCGCGCGCCGGATGGCATGAACGGCAATGGAAAACGGCTCCACCAGGGCGGCATGCTCGAAGGCCAGCCCATCCGGCAGCCGGTAGAGGATGTGTTGCGGCACCGCTACGAACTCCGCAAACGCGCCTGCCTGCCGATATTCCTCGCACGAAACCCCCAGCACGCGCCGGTGGTCGCACAGGTTGATCAGCCCGCGCCGGCAAAACGCGCAGCCCCCACAATAGATGGTCGAGTCGAACGTGACACGGTCCCCCGCCGCCCAGCCGCTTACGGCGGCGCCGACACTGTGGATCACCCCCGCCGCTTCGTGCCCCATGATGATCGGCGGGCGGCGACGGCCCGTGCTGCCGTCCATCCCGTGCACGTCGCTGCCGCAAATGCCGCAAGCTTTGACGGCGACCAGAACTTCGTGCGGCCCGGGTTCCGGTGCCGGCACCTCTTCACATACGAACTGCTTGTATTGCTTGAGAACAAGGGCTTTCATCGGATCACATTGCCCAGTAAGGACGATCGTGCCCCCACGGTCAAGGAAAGGCGGTTTGCCCGCCCTTGACAGAAGGACGCGGAGAGATAAAGTTACGGCTCCTACGGCTTCCACTTCAGCCTTTGGTTGAAGATCTCCCGCGAAGCCAGAAAGGGGGCCTGGAGGCCCCCTTCCTTTTTTCCGCAGCGGGGGCTCTGCCCTCGCGCGTCCGGGGAACCGGGGTGCTCAAGAGCCTGGCAAGTAGCTACCATTCCCGCGGTGCCAGGCAGTTGCCACCGTCGCACCGCCGTCGCACCGCCGTCGCACCGCCGTCGCACCGCCGTCGCTCCTCCGTCCTTCCTCCGTTGCTCCACCGTCCCTCCTCCGACAGGCGGTGGGAGGTGGAACGGAGGAGCAACGGAGGAGGGACGGAGGAGCAACGGAGGAGCGACGGCTGAGGGATGGGGTATGGAGGGGGTATTGGACTTGCGTCGCTGCTACGGGGTCGGGGTGACCGAGTCTCGGCCTGCATGAGAGGAAGCTGGCGGCGGCAGGGGGGCGGCTTTCGGGAGCAGAAAAGCCAGCGCTGCCGCGATCACCAAACCGGCCCCCAAAGCGCTGAATGCCACGGGCAGGCTCTGGTATTCCTGTTTGAGCCAGCCGGCGATGTAGGGCCCGGCGAACCCGCCCAGGTTGCCGAAAGCATTAACCACCCCAATCACCAACCCCACGGCGCCCCGCGGCTGCGTCTCGCTCGGGATGGCCCAGAAAGGACCCAGCGCGGCAAAGGGGCCGGGGATGGCCAGGCACATCAGGGCGTAGGATAGCCAGAAATGATCTCTGAACCCCACACTCGCGATGAGGCTGATGCCGCTCAGCACATAAACAAAGGACACATGGCCCCTGCGCTCGCGGGTTCGGTCCGAGTGCCGGGAGTTGAGCACCATTATCAATGCGGTCACGGCATAGGGAATGCCGAACAGAATCCCGTACTGCGCGCCGCTGAAATCCCGGCCCTTGAGGCTGCTGGTGAAGAACGTCATGCAACCGTACGCCGCGCAATTCTGCAGGAAAT
>CAZHEW010000556.1:0-2353 GCA_964531815.1 uncultured Verrucomicrobiota bacterium | reverse complement strand
TCTAATGTCGAGTCGCCTTGTTTGTATCTGTCTGGTGTGCGCCTGTGCCGCGCAGGCGCACGCCTTTTCTGTGGTCCAGTACAACTGCAAAGGCAACGGGGTTACCAACTGGAGCACTAATTCGGCTCAGGTGCGGGCCATCGGACGGCAGATGATGCACTTGCAGCCGGACGTCGTCACCTTCAACGAGATTCCCCAGCCCCGCTCCTACGAGATGACGAACTTCGTCAAGGTGTTCCTGCCGGGGTATTATCTTGCGACGAGCACCAATGGCGACTCCTACATTACCACCTCGATCGCCAGCCGCCACCCCATTGCCCGCTACCGCAGTTGGCTGCACCAGTCGGATCTGACTCCGTATGGCGCCCCCGGTTACAAGTACACCCGCGATTTGTTTGAAGTGCAGCTCACGGTGCCCGGATTTCCCCAGCCAGTCCATGTGTTTAGCAGCCACCTCAAGGCGATGGAGGACAACACAAGCCGGAAGCGACGCGCGGCCGAGGCGGGCGCTATCTCCAACTTCTTATACACCGCGTATCTAACGACCAATGCCGCCCATCCGTACGTGGTCACTGGTGATCTGAACGAGGACATCCACCGCCCGCCCAGCGGCAGCCTGCAGCCTATTCAGCGCCTGGTCAATTCCGCCACCGGCCTGCGACTGACGACGCCGGTCAATCCTTACAATGGCGATGACCGCACGCTTTCCATTCAAGGCGATCTCACCGTGCGCTTCGACTACATCCTGCCGTGTGGTTCCCTGTTCTCGAATATCGCCAGCAGCCAGGTGTTCCGCACCGATCTGCTGCCGAGCCCGCCGCCGCCGTTGCTCGCGGACGACGACATCACCGCCAGCGACCACCTGCCGGTGATGATGGTCTTCAATGCTCCGGCTGAGCCGCCGTTGATTGTGACCGCGCCACAGAGCCAAACGGCTGAGCTGTCGAGCAATGTCACCTTCACGGTATCGGCGTCCGGCGCGCCGCCCCTGGGTTACCAATGGCGCTTTGGCACCGACGCCATTGCGGGCGCCACCAGCACCAACCTGACCCTGACCAATGTTCTGTTCGCCCAGGCCGGCAGTTATTCGGTCGTCGTCACCAATGCGGGCGGTGCAACCACCAGCGGGCCTGCCGTCCTGACTGTCGTGGATACCATCGCGCCCGCCATTACTGCCTGCGCCTCCAACAGCACGTTCGCCGCGGGGGGCAATTGCCATGCTATCCTACCGGACCTGGCCGCCCAAGTGGCCGCGACCGATGCTTCCGGGGCCGTAACTGTGACCCAGGACCCTCCTTCCGGCACTGTGCTGGGTTTGGGGCTGACAAACGTCACCTTCATCGCGCGCGACTCCTCCAGCAACGCTTCGTCCTGCGTGGCGGCTGTCACCGTGGCTGACCTTGCGCCGCCGGTGCTGCTGGCCTGGGCGCCCGATTTTACTGTGGCCCCGACTGCCAATTGCCAGGCGGCTTTGCCCGACCTGACTTCCACCAACTACCTCCTCGCGGTTGACGATTGCAGCTCTGTGACGGTCATCCAATCGCCGCTTCCCGGCACGACACTTGGCCTGGGCACCACTAACGCGGTAACGCTGACGGCCTCCGATGGCGCGGGGAATGCGACTAATTGCGTTGTGCTGGTGGTTGTGCCGGGCATGCCAATGATCACCGCGCAGCCGGCCGACATCAGCGTGACTGCCGGCGGCAATGCCGCCTTCGGCGTGGCGGCCTGCGGGCCCGGGCAACTGCACTACCAGTGGCGGTTCAACAGCACGCCGATCGCTGGCGCGACCGATTCCAGTTACACGGTGGCCAACGCCCAGCCTGGCGATGCGGGCAGCTACTCGGTCGAGGTGTCCAATACTGCAGGCTCGGTAACCAGCGCCGATGCGGTGCTGGCCGTCATCGAGTTGACACCGCCCCGGATTGACTTGATCGGCCTGTTGCCCGGTGTCCAGGCCCAGTTGCAGGTCAGCGGTGTGTCCGGCCATTATGCCGTCGAGGCAAGCAGCAATTTGGTGGATTGGTCGGAAATGACCAACTTCACCACCACGAACAGTAGTTTCCAGTTCCTTGATCCGGACACCAGCGAACCTCAGCGCTTCTACCGGGTCCGGTTGACCCCTTGACCGGAGCCGGTTGGGAGAAGCGCCGGCTGGCTTGGCGTTGGTTGGCGGGGCGCAGATTGGGCGGCGGCTTTGGCCGCGCGGTTGTACTGGCTTGACGCTGTTCAACAAGAACCTACGCCTTTTCCCAGACTTGCGCTGGGGAAAGGGGATTGGCCCTCGGCCAATAGCAGGTGAGGCAGCATTCCGCAAACGACAACATGTTGTTGCTTGTTTCAGGATTAGACA
>CAZHEW010000555.1:0-2369 GCA_964531815.1 uncultured Verrucomicrobiota bacterium | reverse complement strand
GCGTTCGGGCGCGCCGTCCGGAATGCCTCCCACCCTTCGAGTTTGAAGTCCCAGTGCTCGATGCGCGCCGCTTCCGACCGCATAAAATCGTGGTAGTACACCGGCTGCCGGCGTTTCCACACCCCGTCCGGCCCGCGAAAATCGGGAATGCCGCTGCCGGTGGAGATGCCCGCCCCGGTGAAAAAGAGTATTCCTGAGGACTGCCGCAACAACTCAACCAGCTTAGGCGCTTGCATATACACAACATCTTCGCCCAAAGGCGGTCCCGCTCCAAACAAAAATCTATCGGCGCGGCGCGGGTCGAAACCGCAACCGAAGCGCGGAAAGCCGCAGGAGACGACGCAAGTTGCCTGATTCTCTCTCTGGATTGGGCCGTGACAGCCCCTCGTTGCTTGCTGTGTTGCAGTTCGGTTCCGGACGGCAACCCTACTTGTCGGGCGCCCACCAGCGCAGTTGATCACCATACGCCTTGAGCGGCGGCTCGCCGTGGCGCGCGACGTAGTCGGCATCTATGTACACCGCGAAGGTCGTCACGTGCCGGATGCCGCGACGGCCGTAGGTATTCAAATCGGCGGCCAGAACCTGCGGATCAAACGGCACCTTGACGGCGGGCTTCTTCCACTTGGAGAAGAGTGAGGCATCGAGCCAGTATTCCAGCGCCTGAGCGTTCGCCCGGCCAAAGACCTCGAGATTCGCATCGAGCATCTCGAATTCCTGCCGGGTCTTGGCATCATCGGACTGCTCGAACGGCGCATCGTAACGGCGGTGGATGGGCGCGTATTCGAGGAAGACGCCTGGCTCGGGCTTGACCTGCCGAGGCGGGGGCAAGGTGTTATGATAGGCCAGGTGGGCGACTTGCGCCCCGGCATCCACCTTGCGGAGGGCGTCGAGTATTCTGTTGGCGACGAGCAGCGCCTGGTCGCTGTCGCTCAGGCCGCGGCATTGCGGGCAACGGCACCAGGGGCAACCATCGTCGCCCCAGTAAAAGTACCGGCCAGTGGTGGGGCGGAGCGTCTGCGCCAGGGCGACCGCGTTGTCGGCCATGATCTGCATGGCCGGGGCGGAGTGCACGCACAAGTTCCACTCGCGGACCCGCTGGCCCTTTTCGTCCATGCGGAACATCTTGGGTGCCCGGTCAAAGTACTCCCGCGGCAACAGGTCCTGCATGGCGTGCAGCTCGTATTCGACGGCCAGGCCGTGCCGCCGGCAGGCGGCGAGGAACTTCCGGCCTGGTTTTGAACGGATGTAATCTACCAGCAGGCGGGGCGACCTGGGCGCATGGAGCGCGATGGTGGTTAAGCCTGCCGCCTTGGCCCGCTTTGGCCAATCAGCGAGCGTCAGGTCGTCGGCAGTCAGGACGACGCCGCGCGTGCGGAAGAAAGGTGCCGTGGCGCCTCGGCCGGCGGCGGCAGCAAGCCCCACGTTGCCCAGTGCCAATCCGCACGCCGCAGCTTGAAGAAAGCGCCGGCGAGTTAGGTGCGTTGAATTGAGTCTGCTCATTCTTATCTACCCGTGTTTGCGATTAAGGTGGGCATGCAAATTCCGGAAGACCCCAGAGCCTGCCCCTGGAAGGGCAAGGCCGGATGGGGGAATTGCGCATGCAGTCACCATTTTAGCGTTAAGTCTATCACCAAGAGGTCGTCCGCAAGGTCCTGGTATCCCCGTGGTTCAAAGCCCCAGTTGGTTCAGTTCGGCATCCAGTGCGACCCGGAATTCCTCCAAGTCGGATTGGGACGGCCGGTAGCCGGGTTGTTGGGACGCCAAGGCCAGTCGGCCCAGTTCGTCGAATTGCCAGGCGGCGCTGTTGCCGTCGCTGAAGGTGACTTTGCCGCTGACGACGGCACCGGGACGGGCAATTTGGTCCACAGACACCGTCACGCCCCCGGGACTGCCCGCAGGCGAAGCGGGCGCCGGCGCGGCCGGCTGGGGTTTGGCCTCTGCGCGAAGCGCGCTTTGGGGCTCCCCGCGAGCGTGGCCAGAGAACACGGACTCAACCGCTTTGGGCGGTTCCGCATCTTTGGGCGTGAGTTTCAGGTCGTCCACCAACAAGCGCACCTCCATATAGGTCATGCGAACGCCCATTTCTGAAATCAACAGGTTCTGTATCTCAGAAAGCTTTAGGCCTTGATTGACCCACTCCGCCACTTTGGTTCGTTGTGCTTCATCCAGGCTCATAATCCGTATGGCCCATTATTCGCCGTGAGCGCTCGCCAATTCAACTCTTTGTTTTGAATTCCTCCCCCCCACCCGACTGCCAATGGCCAACCCCGGAGATCGCGAGGGCGCGGCTCGCCGCGCAGGGCTCAGACCAGGAGCGGATCGGGTAGGAGGCGGAGGGGTTAACCTCCGCCGTCCTCCCACACCACCGG
>CAZHEW010000554.1:0-2375 GCA_964531815.1 uncultured Verrucomicrobiota bacterium | reverse complement strand
TTTGACGGGAGCCGGACCCGGGTGCTGGTCGAGGGGATACAGGTCCTGTGCACGCATCTCCGGCACGATGCGGATGGACGTTGCCTGGACGTGTCGCACAACGTGGACCGGGACCAATACGCGCTGCGGATGATGGCCAAGTTCAAGAGCGGCAAACGTGTGGAGGTGGGGCTGCATTCCGGAGTTCTGAGCGGTCGGGAGACGCAGGGATATGTCTTGCTTGATCCGAGCGAGCCGGATTTGCGCGCCGGGGACATCGCGGAGTTCGTGCTCGAACGCACGCCGTGGGTGAGCGGGGAGATCGGCGGAATCGCGCTGGCGCCGCGCCTGGGAACAACGCTGAAACCGCCCAGCTTCGGCCCGGTGATCGAGCGGGAGCTGGGGGGCTGGCCGAGTCTGGACTGCACGGTTCTGGACCTGGACCAGGGCCGGCTGCTGGTGGTGCCGACGAACATCGTCGCGGGCAGCATGAACAATCCGCGCCCGCTGCTGCACTGGATGGTGGAGCGGGGGGCGGACCTGACGGTGCAGATGGGCGCGGGGCCAGCGCTGCACCTGGATGACGGCGTGCTGCTGCGGTTGGAGGGCGGGGCAACGTTTGAGAGCGTGGCTGCCTCGACGGTGCGGCGCCAACTGCTGGGCGGCGGCGGGGCGCAGAATGTAAGTATCCCAAGCGCCGAGGTGAAGGCGCAGCCGGTGTTCGTCTATCGCACCCGCGAAGGCGGCATGGGCGCGCTGCAAGTGCTGGGACCAAGCCAGGACCCGCGCAGCCTCCGGATTCGCTTCAAGGCAGCGCTGCCGGTGCAGTGATTACCCTTTCGCGCCCGTTTGCACGCAAATGGCCATCGCAATCGTCTATCCCGAGGGAGTCTGGTAGCTCTGGTGCACCCCTGCAGTGCTGGAGCGGACCATCCACGCACCCGGTGAACGGGGAACCTGTGGCGGCATGCTCCTTGGTGAGGAACCCCCTGCTGCCATCACCCCGTTAGCTTGTCCGCTTTGGCCGCCAGCACAAAGTCGCTTTCCGTCAGGCCGTTGATCTTGTGCGTCCAGATCGCAATCTTCACCTTGCCCCAGGCAAGGTAGATGTCGGGATGGTGTCCCTGGGCTTCCGCCAACTCCCCGACCTTGTTGGTGAAGGCAAGGGCCTGAGCGAAGTTCTTGAACTGGTATTCCTTTTCGAGGTGATGTTCCCCCACCACCTGCCAGCCGCCGCCCAGTTCCCGGGCGAGTCGAGCCAGCGGTTCACCTGTTAGCTGTGGGACTCCCCCCTGGCAGGGCTGGCATTGTTTATCGGCTAAGGCACTCATGGTCTATCTTTCGTTTGCCGCTATCCATCGTACCACCTATTCTAGCACAAGATGATGAAAACAACCTTGCTGTTCTCAACCCCGTTACTCGTCTGTGCCATGCTCTTCTTTGGCTGCGCGGCCCCGCGCAAACCTCAGGGCAAATGCCCCACGAAGCCAACGACAGACTCGTCCATGAGCCTGATCGAGGCGACGGCTGAGCTTGCCAAAGCCAGGGCGACGCGGCTGCACCCCGATTACATTTGGGCGACGCTCAAGGACCGGGAACAGGATGCGGAGATCAACGCCGCCTTCGAGCGGGCGCTGGCCAAGGACGCCCCCGAGTCCAGGCTCGCGCTGGTTCGCGCGCTGGAGCTGAAGTTCATTCACGACCCCAATACTTCCGGGCTGGATATCCTCGGCCCCGAGTTGAGCCAGCATTTCCGCAGGTTCGAGTGGCAGGAGGATGATTTCCCCGGGGCGCCCGAAGGTCCTAATGAGCAGTTCGCCGACGTGATGGTGGACGTGCTGGACTTGGTTCGGCCGGAGCGCCGGGCCAACAGCACCCGCGACGCGGTGGTCCTGCGCGAGGAGGCCACCGACGTGGTGTGGAAATACATGACGGACCAGTGGGTGCCCGTGCCCGGGCAGGAGCGCTGGATGCTCAACTGCCACGCTAAGGACTCGTTTGTTCGCATGCGCGAGCAGGCCAAGGCCGAGGGAGTTGACCTGGTCATCCTCTCGGCGCATCGCCACCGCAAAACCGCCGAGGCCAACGCGGCGCGCGCTGCCAATCCAAACGCCGTTGCCAGCTTCTCCTCGCACTCGCTAGGCCTGGCGGTTGACTTCGACATGAGCCACCGCGACGACATCCAGTTCAAGGGGCTCTCAACGCGGCCCATGTCGGAACTCGTGCGCATGCGCGAATCGCCCGTGCACAAGTGGATGCTGCTGCGCGGCGAAGAGTTCGGCTGGTATCCCTACCAGAACGAGCCGTGGCATTGGGAGTATAACCCGCGGGGCTTCCGCACGATCTTCTGGGCGGACTTCCCCGGCGGCGCGCCGGAGCGGGGGATCATCCTCTAC
>CAZHEW010000553.1:0-2392 GCA_964531815.1 uncultured Verrucomicrobiota bacterium | reverse complement strand
TCATGCGTGACGAACACCGTCGTCACATTCAAATCGTGATGCAGCGTCACGAGCCATTCCCGGAGTTCCTGGCGAATCCTGGCGTCCACCGCTCCGAACGGCTCGTCCAGCAACAGGACGGTAGGCTGGGGCGCAAGCGCGCGCGCGATGGCCACCCGCTGGCGCTGGCCGCCCGACAACTGGTGCGGATAGCGCCGTTCCAGCCCCTCCAGCCCGAACAACTTCAGCAACTCCTCGATGCGTGCCCGGATGTTCGCCCGCTTCCACCGCTTGATCTTCAGGCCGAAGGCGATGTTCCTGGACACGTTCATGTTCTTGAACAACGCGTAGTTCTGAAACACGAACCCGATGTTCCGCTGCTGCACCGACAGGTCGTTCACCCGCTGGCCACGGATGAACACGTCCCCGGCTGTCGGCATTTCCAGCCCCGCAATCATCCGCAGCACGGTCGTTTTGCCCCCGCCGCTCGGCCCCAGCAGGGCCATCAACTCGCCTTCCTTGACGGAAAACGTGACGTTGTTGACCGCGGCATGGTCGCCGAACACCTTCGTAACGCCCTTTAGTTCAATACTCATGACCTCTCAACTCGGGCGACGATTAGCCTCTCCGCCCGCGCCTGTTTCCACTCCAGCAAGCTCTTGACCCCCAGCGTAAACAACGCCAGCAACGCCAGCAAGCTCGCCACCGCAAACGCCGCCGCCGTGGACGCCGCGGTGGCGCCCTCGTAAAGCACCTGCACCCGCAGCGGCATGGTCTCCGTGAGCCCGGCGATGTGCCCGGACACCACCGACACCGCGCCAAATTCGCCCATCGCGCGCGCGTTGCAGAGAATGATGCCGTAAATCAGGCCCCATTTGACCGAAGGCAGCGTGACATGCCAGAAGGTCTGCCAGCCGTTGGCGCCCAGGGTCAGTGCCGCCTCCTCCTGCTCGGTGCCGTTGGCTTGCATCACGGGGATCAACTCCCGCGCGACGAAGGGGAACGTGATGAACACCGTCGCGAGCACAATGCCCGGCACCGCAAAGATGATCTTCACATGATGCGCCGTCAGCCAGTTGCCGCAGAAACCTTGCAGCCCAAACAGCACCACAAACATCAACCCGGCGACCACCGGCGAAACTGAGAACGGCAGGTCAATCAGCGTAATGAGCAAGGACTTGCCCCGAAACTCGAACTTGGCAATCGCCCACGCGGCCGCCAGCCCAAACAGCACATTCAGGGGCACGCAGATGGCCGCCACCATGAGGGTCAGCCAAATCGCCGCCCGGCAATCCGGTTCCGCCAGCGAGTGCCAATAATGCGCCAAGCCCTTCGTCAGGGCCTGCGCAAAGACGTTCAGCAGGGGCAGCAGCAGGAACACAAAGCAGAAGGCCAGGGCGATGGCGATCAGCGCCCACTTGGCCAGCGGCGATTCCTCCGTGCCGCGCTGCGACGCCCGCTGCGCCGCGCCTCGAATGCGAGTCCGGGGTTGAGTCATAACCTCAGACGGACCGATGAAAGCGGCTGGCCCATTGCTCCAGCAGGTTGATGGCCCCGAGCAGCAGGAACGAGAAGCCCAGCAGCACCACTGCCAGCGCGATGGCCCCCGTGTAATCATACTCTTCGAGGCGCATGACAATCAGGTAGGGAGCGATCTCGGTCTTGAACGGCAGGTTGCCCGAGATGAACACGATCGAGCCGTACTCGCCGATGGCCCGGGCAAACGCCAGCGCCAGGCCCGTCAGCACCGCCGGCAGCAGCGACGGCGCAATGATCCGCGCAAACGTCCGCAACCGGCCCGCGCCGAGCGTGGCGGCGGCCTCCTCGACCTCGCGTTCCAGGTTTTGCAGCACCGGTTGGAGCGTCCGCACCACAAACGGCAGCCCCACGAACGTCAGCGCGATCACCACTCCCAGCGGGGTGAATGCCCCTTGGATGCCCAACGGCACCAGGTAGCGCCCCAGCCACCCGTTGGCCGCAAACAGGTTCGCCAAAGTCAGGCCCGCCACCGCCGTGGGCAACGCAAACGGGAAATCCACCATCGCATCAAGGAAGCGACGTCCGGGAAACTCATACCGCACCAGCACCCAGGCCAGCAGCGAGCCGAACACCCCGTTGGCCAATGCGGCGATCAACGACGCCCCGAAGGTCAGCCGATACGCCGCCAGCGCGCGGTCGGTCGTCGCCAAATGCCAGAAGTCCGCCCACGACAACTCCAGTGTGCGCAACACCAGCCCGGCAAAAGGAATCAGGACAATCGCGCTCAGGTAAAAGAGCGTGAAACCCATCGTCAGGCCGAAACCAGGCAGCACTCTATGTTTCTGTCGTACCATGCAACGTCAGCCCCAGCGCGGAACGGGCCCGCTTCATCCGGCCCGTCGTGCGCCTGACGATAGGGCAAGCCGCCGCGGCA
>CAZHEW010000552.1:0-2395 GCA_964531815.1 uncultured Verrucomicrobiota bacterium | reverse complement strand
TCTTGCGCAGCCGGCGCAGGAAGATGCAGTAATCCCTCATCTTGCCCGAGGATTTCCACAGATTATTGACCTGTTTGGTGACCAGCTGGGAGTCGCAAAAGACCACCACGGGGACGCCGGGTTCGGGATACAGCGCCTGCAGTACGGTCAATCCGATTTTCACGGCGATGTATTCGGCCTCGTTACAGGTGCCGTGGCCAACGAACGTGTGCCGCGTGAACAAACAGTTGTTGCCTTGGCGCGCGAACAGCCCGATGTGCATCGCGCCGGGGTTCTCGCACAAGCCGTCGGTAAACAGCTCGAGCTTCTGCTCGCGGTTGATGGAAACGTTGTAATTGCGGATTTCCGCGATCACTTCCTGGGTTTTCTGATCGTAGGGCGTCATTTTATTCGAAGGGTTTTGTTAAGCGTCAGCTCTTTGGCCGAGAAGAAGCCGCTGGCCGAAACAGCCTATCCCCTCCTCCGCAGTTGGTCGTTCTTCTGCGGAGAGCCGTGCTTGCCTCAGGTGCAGGCTTACCTCTCTTCGGGCTGCGGGAGCTCGTCGGCGCGCCATTCCTGGTCGTATCGCAGCCACTCGGGATGCTGGTCGGGCCAGAAGGAAGCGCGCTTCAACGGCCGTTGGAAATAATGGGACTCGAAGGCCAACTGGGGCTGCATCTGATGCATGGCCAGGCCGGCAAACTCCAGCTGGTCCTCCAGCGCGGTGCCTTTGCGGAATTCGACCGTGTTCCAGAGGTTGAACACCCCCATGAACCAGTCCAGTTGCTGCAGGTAGTAACTGCGCATGAACTGCGGGCCCAGAGTTCTCTCCGGGTCCGACCGCTGATTGGAAAGGCGCAGGTTTCCGCCCAGCCACGAATGGGTCAGGTGCGTGGATAACGGATAGACCTCGAAATCCGGGTCCTTGGCCAGCTCGCGCACCAGCCGCATGAAGTTCGAGTAATAGGGCTCGAGCCGCTGGTAGAAGTTGTAGCCCCGAATCGCCGCATGCTGGGTCTTCAGGGTGAAACCGGTCAAATCACCGGGACGGTCCATCTCCAGCTCCCAGGCCGTCAGCACGATGGCGAAGACGGCGGTTTGCATCTCCACCGGCAGCTGAAACGGCAGTCCGTCATGCGTGACGACGCCGCGGGCCAGGCAGTAAACCTCCTGGAACGCCTCGCGGTCCAGTTTGAGCGCGCGATTCAGCTCCGCATCCAGCGTGGCATACGCGTAGGTCTCGGAAGAACGCGCCTGCGTCAACTGTCCGTTCGGCAGGATCGTGCTGCCCAGAATCCTGTGCTGGAAGGTGGCATCCTCCACCGGATTGGATAGGGCATTGAAGGGGTACCCGTAGAAGTAATCCGGCCCCTCGAATCTTGCAGTCTTGCCCCACGGATCGGGGGTCCCATCGATGAGGGGGAAGTTGCTGCCCCCCACGCAAGGCAGGAGATCCGCAAAGATGGGCGCCGGGGCGCGTTGCGACGGGCCGAGTTCCGCATCCGGGTAAAGATAAACTGCCGGGAACAACTGCACCGGCCCGGCCCAGCGCGAGAGCGCCGCAAAATAGTTGAAGGCCTTGTCCAGCCGGATATGCGGCGCAAGGCTGAAGCCGAGCTGCGGGGTGGCGTAAACCAGCGTGGTATGCACTCCGCGCAAGGTTTTAGGGCGGAGATCCTGCCAGAGCTGATAGTGGTAACGCAGGTGCCTGGCGTTGATGCCGATTCCAGTTGCCTGTGACGGGCTTTGGAACCAGGGAGAGCGCACCAACGCGCTGTGTTCCAAGGGCAGGGTCTTGAAATAGGGAAGCTGCGGCGCGGCTCGGATTTGCGGCGTGTATTCCCAGTTTTCCAACTCCGGCCGGGCTTTGCGGCCGGCGCTGGCGACCAGGCACTTGTCCGCGTCCCATCCTGCCGGAAAGGCCGCATCGGTGAGCCGCTTGGCTTGCGTCAAGGGGATCGCGCAGTGAAGGACTTTGGTCCGGCTGCGGTCCGTTCGGTTGAAAACCTCCTGGTTGACTTCCCATGCCGGCTCGGCGATGTGCGCCCACCGTTCGCCGAACTCGGGGTTTTGCAGGTCGCAGTTCACGTTATCTTTCTGCCGCAGAGGTTTTTTTCGCGAAGCGTTTTGCTTCCATCATCCGGGCAGTGCGAGCGAGGCATTGGCCACTTTCAAACCCCCGCAACCGCGGCTTCGGTTCCTGGAGTGCTCGCGCGTGTTCGCTGGCCCAGCAGACGGACAGCCTGTTTCCAGGTCTCCGCGCTTTGCCGACAGGCGGGTGCCGTGACACTTGCGGAGGTTAGAGATTCCCCGCTCATGAGCCGTGCTTGCGCATCGTACAGTTCATTTTTTGGCGCGGTTTTTCGAGCCTCCCCCATTGTAGTCCCCAGGCGCCAGGCTTGGATGGGTTTCGATG
>CAZHEW010000551.1:0-2398 GCA_964531815.1 uncultured Verrucomicrobiota bacterium | reverse complement strand
AGGGTTGGGACACTTGCGGCACGGTTACCCGGGGTAGGCCCGCCCCCCTTTTGCCCCGGGCGGGCCAACCCCGGGCTGAATGATTCAATCCCTTCGGGATTGCCCTGCGATGCCTCGCGTAGCTGATGCTGTGCCATGCGGAACACGCTGAATGATTCAATCCCTTCGGGATTGGCCGAAAAAGCAGGCCAAGATGTGGGTAATGCTCAGTCCAAAGGAGGAGAGGGAGAGAACACCGAAGCCGTGGCGCTGTTAGTCTCATCCATGCCTATCCGGTCGGTTCCCAAAGCGAGCTTTTCTCCCCGGCGGCTTAAGGCGGTGCACCCACATTTGGGATGCAACCGGATAAGCATGGTCTCATCTTGAAAGCGAAGTAGAATAAGCGTGTGGGGTTGTAAATACGGTGACGTTGGGAAGGCCGGGCATTGCTGGAGCGCGAAGCGTTTGGGAGTGCGTCCAGCTTGCTGGCGCTCTCGTTGAGCGTGGGGGCTCGGAAAGCGGGAGCAAGCTCCGCGCACCCGCTCCTGCGGGGGCGGGTTTCTGTCAATTCCACTTGGACTTTCAGCCTCATTTGGCAGACAATGCGCCGGTCATGAACTCAAGCATAATGTTCTGGCGTGGATTAGGGACACAACATGTCTGATGTAACGATTTTGGGCGCGGGATTGATGGGGACGGCGGTGGCCTGGCCGTTGAGCGATAACGGGCATCGCGTCCGGCTGGTCGGCACGCATCTGGACGATGAGATCATCGCCTCGTGTTTGGAGAAAGGCTGGCATCCCCGTTTGCGGCGGCGGCTGCCCGACCAGGTGCGGCCGTATTATGTGGGCCAGCTCGCCGAGGCGCTCGAGGGCGTCAATGTGATTGTCAGCGGTGTGAGCTCGCCCGGGGTGCACTGGATGGGGCGCACGCTGGCACCGCATCTCAAGCCGGGCATGAAGGTCATCGCCGTCACCAAGGGGCTGGAAGCCTCCGCCGAGGGCAATCTGCGGGTCCTCCCGGACGTGCTGGCCGACGAGCTGCCCGCCGCAGTGCGGGACAAGGTGACCCTGGCGGCCATCGGCGGCCCCTGTATCGCCGGCGAATTGGCCGGGCGGCGCCAGACCTGTGTCTATTTCACGTCGCGCGATGCCGCGGCTCTGCCGGTTCTGCGCCAGATGTTCCGGACGCCGTATTATCATATCTCCCTCTCGACGGATATCATCGGCGTGGAGGTGTGCGTGGCGCTCAAGAACGCCTACACGCTGGCCGTGGGTTTGGCGGGGGGAATGCTGGAGCGGCTGGGCGGGCCGGACGAGGCGGAGGCGCAGAATCACAATCCCGCGGCCGCGCTGTTCGGCGCCAGCGCGCGGGAAATGGCGCGGTTGGTCTCGTTGCTGGGCGGGAACCCGGACAAGGTCACTTCATTGCCGGGCGTGGGCGACCAGTACGTCACGTGCATGGGGGGGCGCACCGTGCGGCTGGGGCGGCTGTTGGGCAAGGGGCTGACCTATGAGCAGGCGCGCGGCGAGATGGCCGGGGAGACGCTGGAGAGCGCTTTTGTGGTGGCGCAGATTGCCAAGGCGCTTCCCGGGCTGGAAGCGCGCGGGCTGCTGGGCCGCGATGAATTGCCGCTCATGCGCTGCCTGTGCCGCGTCATCCGCGGAGACAGTCTGGCCGACGTTGATTTCGATCACCTTTTCCCGGACGACGTGAAGTGATCCGGCACGCGGATGAACCTGGCGCGACATGAAATGACGGGCACCGCTTACGACCAACTGCAAACGGAATTGAAGGCTGCGCCCCGGACGTGGCTGGTTACCGGCGTGGCCGGCTTCATTGGCTCGAACCTGCTCGAGACTTTGCTGAAGCTGAACCAGCAGGTAGCCGGCCTGGACAACTTCTCGACCGGCAAGAGGAAGAACCTGGAGGAGGTTGAAGGACTGGTCAGCCCCATGCAATGGGCGCGGTTTCGACTGCTGGAGGGGGATATTGGCGACTTGGCGGTGTGCCGGCAGGCCTGTGCAGGGGTGGACTACGTCCTGCACGAGGCGGCGCTCGGGTCGGTGCCGCTGTCCATGACCGATCCGCTCGGGGCGCATCGCAGCAATGTAACCGGCTTTCTCAACATGCTGGTGGCGGCGCGGGATGCGAAGGCCAAACGCTTCGTCTATGCGTCGAGCAGCGCGGTCTATGGCAATGATCGGGCGGTGCCGATCGGGGAGGACAAGATCGGCAAGCCGCTCTCGCCGTATGCCGCCACGAAGGCGATCAACGAAGTCTATGCGCAGGCGTTTGCCCAGGCTTACGGCTTCCCGTCCATCGGGCTCCGGTATTTTAACGTGTTCGGCCCGCGCCAGGACCCGGAGGGGGCTTATGCGGCGGTGATTCCGCAATGGATTGCGGCGTTGCTAAGGCG
>CAZHEW010000550.1:0-2410 GCA_964531815.1 uncultured Verrucomicrobiota bacterium | reverse complement strand
GCGGCGTTCGTCGAGGCGAACAGAACTCCACCCGTCATGAGTAGTGGCAGCGCAGCCGTTATGAGCTTCTCGTAATCCTTCTCGGCGCGAAACACGCCGGATTCTCTCGACTGGGAGAAGGTGGGCGGGTCGAGAAGAACCACATGGAAGCTCCGCTTCTTCTTCTCCAGCCGTCGCAGCCAACTCAGGGTGTCGCCGTGTAGGAATTCGTGATGGTTCGGGGCGAGTTGGTTCAGCATGAAGTTGCGTTTCCCCCACTCTAGGTAGCGTTTCGAGAGGTCAACGCTGGTAACGCGTGCCCCAGCCCGCGCTGCGCAGACAGAGAACCCGCAAGTGTAAGCAAAGGCGTTGAGCGCTTCCCAGCGCCAGTGGACGTGTGCCGGAGGGAAAAGTGGGAACCCTGAGGCAACATGCCGACTGAGCAAACGACGGCGGTTGTCGCGCTGATCGAGGAAAAGGCCCATTGAATAGCCTTCGGCAAAGCTAAGTTCATACGCCACGCCATTCTCGCGAACAGTAAATCGTTCTGTGGCAGGCTCCCCGAGAACAAGCTGTGGCGATGCTGCAATGCGCGGAACTCGCCCCGGCTGGCGGGTCAGAAGTTTGTGATACACTCCTTGTATGGAAAATGCTTTGGCTAAGTGCTCCAGCTCTTTTCGCTGCGCCGCAGTGAGGGGCGACTCGCTTTCCGAAAGCAGGAAAGCTCCCAGGCGGTCAATGTGCCAGCCGGGATGTCCGTCGTTCGCACCGTGAACAAGCCGATACGCATTGGTCTCCTCCGGCTCAATCGTCGCTTGGCGCAAGGCCAGGCGGGGCCGGGGATCTGTGATCCAGCGTAGGTCGTAACCAGCCTCCGCAGCCCCGCCGCATCGGCCGCTTGTCAGCTGGTGCTCGATGGGAGCGGAGAACGTCATTTCTTCGCCCGACACGGGATGCTTTAACCGCAACTCTGCTGCATGGAGGTAGACCCGAGGCGCTGGCGTGCCCCCATACAACGTGTCCCCGAATATCGGAATCCCACTCTCTGCTGCATGAACTCGAATCTGGTGAGTGCGGCCGGTTGCGGGCTCGGCTTCAAGCCAGTGCCAGCGGCCACCGGTCCTGCATTCCGCGTTCTGTATTCTGCACTCCCGGAACCGGGTTTCGGCGGCATCGCTGCCGCGGTGCAATGGGCGGCTAATATATCTATCGCCTGTCCGAACCAGCGCGCTCTTGACCTCAAACTCCTTCTTACATACCGGACGGTCCGTCAGCAGCAGATACTTCTTACGCACCGTGCGCGCGGCAAACTGTGCGGTGAGTGAGTGGTTCGCCAGCGGCGTCTTGGCGAAGACCATAACGCCGGAGGTCTCTTTGTCGAGGCGATGAATAGTGGCCAAGGTTGCCCACCGGGCCTCGCGGTGGCGCAACCAGTCATAGATACCTTCGCCGGCGTAGGTGCTGGGCGCGTGCGTGTTCAGGCCGGCCGGCTTGTCAACCACCAGCAGATGTTCATCCTCGAATACCAGGCACGGCAGCACAGGGCAATAAGAGCAAGTTCCCACCAATTGGGAAAGGGCTTAACCGCTGCCGGTTCGGCGGCGGCCCTCTTGCGCTTGGCCTGCTCCGCTTGCGGTAGTGCCTTCGTGGCTCTGACAATAACTTTTGACTAGCCCCGCGAGGACCACGGCTCTGTCGTTGCTCACCAGAAAATCCAAGCCCCTTTCCAAGCCACCCAAACGCCAAGCAGACAGTTGGTGATCGCGTGGGCGGTCATCGCGTCGCCTAGCCGATTCTTGTGAATCACGAGCCATTGGTATGCCAGACCGCATAATATGCCCGCCAGCCACCGATCCGGGTGTAGGAAACCGAAGATGGCTGAGGTGACTACAAAAGAAAGCCCGTGGAATTGGCTGAGCGGCATGGCGCGGAAATCGGTCTTCACAAGCACCCGGTAGAGGAAGGAACGGTAAAAAACCTCCTCGATCGGCGGCACGACGATGGATGAGCCTGCGATGCGGACCACCACATAGAGCCACGCCAATGCGGAGCCCTCGCCATATTTCTGGTGCGGGTTCCAGCCGGCGTCCTTCACTTCGATGATCCTTGGGTACAAGCCGTCCAGCCCTACCCAGATGACGAAGATCGCCACACCCACCAACACCGCTTCCCAACTCAACTTCCAGCGCATCTCCGTCACAAAGGCCCGCATTTCCCTGATTAGCCATGCGCCTACCAGGGTCTTGAGAAGGTAAAGCCAATAGCGCGAATCCTCGCCCAACTGCCCTTGGAAGGCAGTGAGTATGACGAAAATCACGAACGGCGCGACTCGCGCGTATTCCGGCGAGCCTTCAAACTTGCGACGAAGGTATGTCATTGACAGTTAATCATCCCGGTATCCTCAATTCGCGCCAAGCGAAAAATGGGCAAG
>CAZHEW010000549.1:0-2411 GCA_964531815.1 uncultured Verrucomicrobiota bacterium | reverse complement strand
TTGAGATCGGTAAGCGTGCCATATTGCTGGCCGGTGGCGAGCAGGCCCGGAGCCAACAGGCCGCCGCTCTGGACGGTCAGGTTGCCGCCGATGGTGCCCTTGCCGCGCAAGATGGCCGCAGTCTGCACGGTGGCGTTGCCGGTGCCAATCGAGCCGTCATCAAGGGTCAGGGTGCCCGCGCTGACGGTGGTGATACCGCTGTAAGTGTTGTTGGGGCCGCTGAGCGTGAAGGTGCCGGCGTCGGCTTTGACCAGGGCAAGCGGAGAGGCAGCACCGCTGGCGTGGTCGCGGATGATCCCTGCAAACGTGTAGTCGGCAGCGTTGTGCACCGTCAGCGTCGAGGTGCCGACCCCGGTGCCGGGCGCTTCGGTGTTTTGGATAACGGAGAAATCCTCGGAGGAACTAACCCCCTCGATGGTTTCGTTGTAGCCGCCCAGGTTGAACTTGCCGCTGTTGCCGGACGACGGGCCGGCGATGGTCACCACCGAGCTGTCGTCAATCTGGTTATGGCTCGAGAGCGTGAGTTCATCCGTGCCCGTGCCGTCGCCCAGGGTCACGTTCTTGGGGATCGCGGTCACGTCATTGTCCTTGTCCAGGATAAGATTACCCGCCTCGATGATCGTCGCGGCCCCGGAGTAGGTGTTGGGCAGCGGCCCCGCCAACCGCAAGAAGCCCGTGCCTTGCTTGACCAGGGTGGAGCCTGCCCCCTGGATCACCCCGGACATGATGGTGCCAGTGTTGTCCCGGTTTACTTTCAATGTGCCGGCGCCCCCGGTCCCCGCCCCGTGTATATCCACCACGCTGCCCACCACGCCGGCCAGCGACCCGATGGTTTCGGTGAAGCCAGCCACGTCGAAGAGCGTGCCACTGGCCGTTAGATAAACCCGCTGGTCGTCCGAGATGCGCTCGGAGCTGGTTCTGATCCTTAATGTGCCTTCGTGAATCTCGATCGTCTTGGTGCCGGTAGTCGTTCCGCTCAGGGCCAGGGTGCCGGGACCGGCTTTGACGAGGTCGTTGGCCCCCATGGTGATGACCCCATTATAAATCAGAAAATTGCCGGCGGTGGCATCGGCTATGTCTATGGTGCTCCAACCGGTAATCGTGATGCCGCGATTCTCTTTGACGAGCGAGGAGCCCGCCCCGGTCTTGGTCGAGCGCAGCACAGCGTTCACGGTCATTATGATGTTATCTGCGTCAAAAGTGGATGGATAAGCGCCGCAGGGATTGTTCACCGTATTCACGTCGCCGTTGAACTCAAATGTTCCGTTCCAGATGGTCAGCCCGCCGCTGTAAGTGCCAGGCCCGGTGTAAACCACTTTGCCGCCTTGAGTGTACTCGCAGATGTAGAGCCTTTCCGTGCCGGCAATCGTGACGGTAGAGCCTATGGTAAGCGTGTAATTGGTTAGGGCGCTGATATCAACGTGACTGGTGTTGCCCGAGTACATGGTCAAAGTCTGGGTGCCGCCGAGCGTGACATTCCCGCTTCCTCCCAACAGGCGAACCGAACGCGCGGTGATGCCCGAGCCCATGGTGATGGTGCCGGCATTCCAAATCATCGCATCGTCCCGCGGCATGCGGGTTGTGTTGTCCCACACAACCTCCGCTCCCGGTGAGGCTCCATTCCACCAGTTTGCAGTGCCTGTGCTCCACGTCCCGGTGCCGCCCAGGTTCGCGCCGACGGTCGTGTTGCCGGCTACATTTGCATCCGGATCCCAATACCTGGCAAAGCCCCATAAGTTCTGTGGAGCGGTGAAGAACAGAAGGGCGAGTGCCCCGAGCGCCCAGGAAATTCCAACAGAGGGACGCGCATAGATACGAGATTGCGCTGCAAGTCGTTTCATGATCGGTCTGGTTTGTTGCAAATTACTACTAATAGTACCGGGGCCACTTTAGCCACTTCCCGAGGCTCTTGTCAAGGTTGTTGGGTTCCGCACCAGGTCTGCCGGGTTCGGCCTGGCCCAATAGAATCCAGAGTGGAAACGTGCCCCTGCAGCGCCACAGGCGGGGCTGATCGCCATCACGGGTGCCCTCTGGATCCGCTGGTTTTCGCCCAGAATGGGCAGATCAACGCCCGCATATTTTTCTTGTGTGTGTTGCATTAGCAGGGGGTGTTTTTGAGTGCTGACGCGCCTTGACGCGGGAACAGTCGAAATCGTCTGCCCTGATTGGCGGCCGGTCAGGAGTTGGATTGTCGCCGCCGCACGGCGCTTGCCCCTGTCGCCTCCTGCGGCCGCGCGGGGATCCTGTGGGGCCCCGAATTCCGGCAGACCGAGTATTCCATGTCCCCGCGCCAGACGCCAACAGACCGGCGCGCGGGCATCTTGCCCGCTTCCGCGGTCCGAACGGCTTAAGCGGACAAGATGCCCGCGCGCGTGCGCCTGAGAGGGCGCAGAGACAGAACGGTGAGAGTC
>CAZHEW010000548.1:0-2414 GCA_964531815.1 uncultured Verrucomicrobiota bacterium | reverse complement strand
TTATAGAGCAATAAATCCCCGGCAGTCTTTTCATTTGACGCGCGCCCCACCTAGGGCAATACTGGTTTATTGGCCGACTGGTGGAGTCTTCCTCCGCAGCGAGTTGGCCTGAGGCCGAAACACACAGAACGGCGGGCGTCTGCCAGCGGGCACATAAGCTCGGGACGAAGCCACCGAACGTACAGAAAGGAAATTGCCTTGTGAGTCGAAGATCGAAGAAGCCGAAAATGCAGACCTTCCGCTACGTTGCGCCAGCGGCTACCAGCGTGATGTTGGTAGGTGATTTTACCGAGTGGCAGCAGAACGCGCTGGTCATGGACAAAGAGCCCGACGGAACTTGGTCCATCAGCCTCAAACTGCCCCCTGGCAAACATAGTTACCTGTTTATCGTGGACGGCAAGTGGTGCGAAGACCCGGAATGCACCGTCCGCGTTCCCAATCCCTTTGGCGGCCACGACATGGTCCGCGAAGTGAGCTGACGGTGGGGCGATTCGCCAGCCCCCACCATTGAGTCCCCAGGCACGGGAGTTCGACACAGGACAGGCAGTTCTTACAACGGCCGGGCGCTGCTTCAAGGCGGGCAGGGCGGGTTTTTGTCCGGACACTTCCCACCGCTTCAGCAGTGGACTTGGCCAGCAAATACCGACAGTGCCACCCTCTTTGCCACCCCGGCCAACCTCTTCCCCGGTGGTGAAGCAGCATACTTCAGGCTGGCTGTTGCCGCCGCGATCTGCCCTAATCTGCCCGTTGCTATGACACACTGCCTGACAGTCCCGAGCCCGCCGAGTCGCCGCATCCCCCCTTGGCAAACGAGCGACCGATGATTCCCGCTTCCAAAGCGCGACAATGAAACAGCTAATTTTCGTTGACTACGCCATAATCGGGGCCTATGTGCTGGCCTCTTTTGCCATCGGCAACTACTACATGAGACGGGCAGGCTCTTCCCTGGACGAGTATTTCTTATCCGGCAGGAAGACCGCCTGGTGGCTGATCGCTGTCTCAATGGCAGCAACAAACTACTCGATAGATTACCCGCTGGCGATCTGCAAGCTGGTGGCCAAATACGGCATCATGGGCACCTGGTATGTGTGGTCGCTGGCTATGGCAGCCGTTGCCACCACCTTTTTCTTTTCCCGCTTGTGGCGTCGGGCCAGAGTGGTGACCGATGCCGAGTTGATCAAGTATCGGTATTGCGGAAAAGTTGGCAACGCCCTGCGAATCTTCAAGAGCGTCTACTTTGGCGTCATCATCAACTGTTTCGTCCTGGGCTGGGTCTTCCGCGCGCTGACGAAGGTCATGACCGTCCTGACGCCGTGGAACCAATGGTACGTCCTGACCTTCGCCGTGACCGTCACCGTGATCTACACGATCAGCGGCGGGCTCTGCGCCGTGATCATAACCGACTTCGTTCAGTATGTCATCATCATCGCCGGTGCCGTGGTGCTTGCCTGCTATGGCGTCGCGCACGTCGGCGGACTCGCGGCACTGTCCTCCAAGATCGAGGCCCTTTACCAGGGAAAACACTACCTGGATTTCTCGCCGGGGATCGAGGGAGGGCAGTTAATGCCCTGGTCGGCGTTCCTGGTTTACCTGTTCATCCAATGGTGGGCGAACAAGTACTCCGACGGCGGCGGCAAGCACATCCAGCGCATGAGCGCCGCCAGGAATGAAGTCCACTCCGTCCTGGGCACGTTTGTCTATTCGCTCCTTTATGTCCTTTCCACCTGGCCGATCATCATCACAGCGCTTTGCGCGCTGATCCTCTTTGGCAATCTGCCCGATCCGGAACTCGGCTATCCGCGGCTGATGAGCGAACTGCTGCCCAACGGCGTTCTGGGACTCTGCGTCGTCGGCTTGCTGGGAGCGTTCATGTCCACCATTTCCACGCATTTCAACCTGGGCCCTTCCTACCTCATCAACGATATTTACAAGGCCTTCCTGGTGAAGAATGCCTCCGAGAAACACTACATCTTTGTCTCCAGGTGCGCCACGGGGTTGGTCGCATTGGTCGGTATGATTCTAAGCGCATTCATTGAGTCCATCGCCGACATGTGGCAATTCGTTCTCTCCTTCGCCAGCGGCGCCGGCATTATCTGGATCCTGCGCTGGTTCTGGTGGCGCATCAATGCCTGGTCGGAGTTCTCTTCTATGATCTGCAGCGCCATCGTCGCCACCTACCTGAAACAGGCACATCCTGAGATACCTTTCGAAAACGCCCTGCTTATCATCATCTCGATCACGGTTCCGGTGGCGCTGCTGGTCACTTTCCTGACGCCGCCGGTCAGCGATGAGACCCTGCGCGATTTCTACAACCGCGTGCGGCCCGGCCGGTGGGGATGGCGCCGCATCGCGGAGAAGTACGGCATCAAACGCACGCCGTATCTGGCGAAGGCGGTCGTGAATCTTCTGCTGGG
>CAZHEW010000547.1:0-2415 GCA_964531815.1 uncultured Verrucomicrobiota bacterium | reverse complement strand
TAACCGGAGAGAAGTGGTCGAGTTGCTGCTGGCCAGCAAGGCCGATCCCAACGCGAAGCAGGGCAGCGACGGCTTCACACCACTTCACGCTGCGGTGCGGGAGGGCCGGCGAGAACTGGTCGAGCTGCTGCTGGCCAACCAGGCCGATCCCAACCAGCGAGACAACAGGGGGCAAACACCGCTGGACATGGCCAAGAGCCAGGCGCAGCCACCCCGACCACCAGGCGCACCCATGGTTCCGATGTCCTATGCGCCCGGCACCCGACCTCCCTCGCCTGGCGCCGCCCAGACCGACTCAAAGCCCGAGCCGATGCCGGACCTGCTGCGGCGGCACGGGGCGGTGGATGACTTGCCGAAGCTGGACCGCATCATGGCGCGGCGCAGCGCCAGCGGGTTTTCCGACAGCGCGTTTACGAAGGGCGCCCAGGACTGGAACCAGTTCACGCTGCTGGAGCTGCTGGCAGTGCAGTACAAACTGCTGGCGGCTGTGCCAAGCGAAGGCGGGGGTGCGGCTTATAGCGCGGGGGCCTTGATGGGTGATTCCCGGCTGCCGTTTCCCGACCTGGCGCAACTGCACATCAGTCGGCCCTCCGCCAACCTGAAGAGCTGGCAGGACCAGGTGGTGGATCTCCGGTCGGTGCTGGAGGCAGGGGACTGCGGCAAGGACCTGCGCCTGGCTTGGGGGGACGTAGTAGAGATCCCCGAGGCGGACCATCCGCTGAATGAGCGCTGGGGCGGTTTCTCCAAGGTCGAACTGGCGAACTTCAAGAAATGCCTGACGCGGCACGTGGAAATCATCGTCAAGGGCCAGAGCACGAAGATTACTCTGGCACCGCAGATCACGGGGGAGGAAGGGCCCTCGGCGGCCACAAACAACCCCACATCCGAAGGGGCCACGTTCGAGCAGCGGATGCAGCGGATCCTCTCAGCGAGTCAGGGATTTTCAATCAGGAGCCAGACGCCTTTCTGGCTCCTGCCAGTGCTGATGCAGTCCAAGCTGGTGCTGGTGTCGTCGGATCTGTCGCGGGTGAGGGTGACCCGGCGGGACGCGGCCACGGGCGAGAAGCGCGAGTGGGTGGTGGATTGCTCGGACAGCAAGTTCGCTCCCGACTTCTGGCTTCGGGATGGCGACCGGATCGAAGTGCCCGAGAAGAGTTATTCGTCCGGCACGGCGCGGGGAGCGGAACAGCAGGCGGCCGCGCCTGCGATGGTGCCGCCTCCGTCGGCAGTGATTGACCCGGCGACAGGGCTTCCAATGAGCGGCCCGTCGGTGTCGCCGGACATAGTGGCGCCGTCACCGGCCTTGTCGCAGCAGGCGGCGCGCTCGGTCCGGCAGATACCCGGGCGCACGTTGCGCGTGCCGCCGGGCCAGGCGCCGCAGGCCGCCAGGACCGACCATCTGGACATCGCCGGCGCGCGCTACTCTCCCAAGACGGATGATCCCGGCCTGCTGAACGCGGGCTACCGCAAAGATCGCTCGGCCAGGACTCGGACAGGCGAGTGCTGGGAACAGCGGGCCACGTCGGACCTCAGCGGCCGGGCGGCCAATGCCGTTTGGACGGGCACGGAGATGGTGGTGTTCGGCGGCGAGGGCATGGGCACCAGCTTCGCCGACGGCGCGCGTTATTGCCTGGCCGAGGATACATGGGCCATGCTGCCGCAGAACGGCGCACCGTCCTCGCGGACGGGCCACGTCATGGTGTGGACGGGCAAAGAGGTGATCGTCTGGGGCGGCTTCGGCGGATTGTGGGGCAACAACACCAACCGCGATGACGGCGCGCGTTACAACCCGAAGACCGATTCTTGGAAGCCGGTGACTCTGAGGCATGCCCCCGCGGCGCGGTTTGACCTGACGGCGGTCTGGACCGGGCGCGAGATGCTGGTGTGGGGCGGTTATCAGGACGCCCAGAGCCGTTACCAGGGGGCGCATTCCGACGCGCACCTCAACAGCGGGGGCCGTTATGACCCGGCCCGGGACACCTGGAACCCCATCACCACCAAGGGCGCGCCTTCCCGTCGCTCCTTCAACTCGGTGGTGTGGACCGGCAAGGAGATGATTGTCTGGGGCGGCAGCGACGCCAAGAAGGTGCTGAGCGACGGCGGGCGCTACAACCCGGCGACGGATAGCTGGAAGCCCATCAGCACCGACGGCGCCCCGAGCGCCCGAGCGGGCCACGTCGCGGTCTGGACGACGGAGGAGATGTTGGTATGGGGCGGGAGCGCGCGGGACCCGGCGGCGCCGTCGGATTACTACGTGAATGGGGCGCGCTACAATCCCGAGACGGATACGTGGAAGCCGATGTCGGCCGTGGGCGCGCCCAAGGGTCGGCTCCTCACAGCGGCGGCGTGGACGCGCAGGGAGATGGTGGTTTGGGGCGGCGTCAACGACGCCCAGGGCAACGGCGGCCGGTTTGT
>CAZHEW010000546.1:0-2416 GCA_964531815.1 uncultured Verrucomicrobiota bacterium | reverse complement strand
AGTTGGTCTGCACGTTGATGCCGGCAATCGAGAAGAACTTGCCGCTGTCGTGCTCGAGGTTGCCGGTGGCTGGGTTCGTGGACCACTTCCTCAGGCCGGCGAACGGGACCGGCTTTATGCGGACGCGCAACCGGCTCCGGTGTTCGTCCATCCAGGCCAGACAATCCGCCGTGCTCAGGAAAGGATTGGCCTCAGTGAGGGCGGACTGCAGGAAAACGCTTTGCCGTTCGGGGTGGGTTTCCATATTACAGTGGTGTAAGTCGCTTCAGGACTCGGGCCGGCACGCCCACCACGACCACACCCTCCGGCACGTCACGTATAACCACGGCGCCAGCGCCAACGATGGCATTGGCCCCGACGTGCTTCTTGTCAATGATGGCGGCCCCGATGCCCAGCCAGGCACAGGGTCCAATGCAGACGTGCCCGGCCACGCTGACGCCCGGGCCGATATGCGCGCCGTCTTCCACCACGCAATCATGGTCAATGCTCGCGCGGGTGTTCACAATCACGTTGTTCCCGATCCGGCTCCCGGGATTGATGACGGCCCCCGCCGCCACGAGAGTCCCGGCCCCCACCACGACATCAGCCGCCACCACCGCCGCCGGATGGATGGCACTGACCAGTTGAAAGCCCCGCGACTCCAGCGTGCGCGCGACTTCCAGCCGCCGCTGGTTGTTGCCGAAACCAACGAAGGCCAACCTTGTGCCCCCGCGCAGCAGGCCGTCCAACTGCTCCGCTCCCCCCAAAACGGCGGAACCGAAGAACGGCTCTCCGCAGCGCTCCGAATTGACGTCGTCAATGAAACCGACCACCTCCGCGCCGCGCAGGCGCAGGATGTCCGCCGCGACTTTCGCGTGACCGGCCGCGCCCCAAACCACGACCTTGCCGGGCCGGAAACCTTTATCTGCCTGGGGACTCACAGACAACGGCCGGTTTTAAGGATGGAGGTTCGCAATCAGCGACCACCTCAGTTTGCCATGCTAGTGGGATTTGCACGGCGCTCGGTTCGCGGCCCATCCAGCCGCTTTCGCGCCTTCGCAAGTCTTCCACGGAAAACGAAGCAATCGCCTCGTCGGTAAATGTAACGGAGCTGCCATTCTCGACGACAAGAAACCGGAGGCGGTAGTCACCACTGTTGAGAAGGTTACCCGGGATAATGCAGCGGCTTCGGTACCGTCTACAGGCAGACGGGTAACGCCCCGGGGTAGACGTCAACACCGTTACTTCCTGTTGGTTGACCAGGTGGAACATGCAGTGAACGGTCTTGTCCGGCTGCAACCGCTGGACCTCCAACTCCAGCGAAATTGCCGTTTCCATCGTGATGAGGCCGTCTTTGCTGTCGCCCGCTGGCGTCACCCGGATGGCGGTGGCGCGCACGATGTCGTTGCCGGGCGCGGAACTGAGGTCCGTCCAGGTTCGCTCCTGGCCGGCGACCGTGCTGGCTCGATTGAGGTAGAGGGGAACGACTTCTCCCACTGGCCCCAGGGCTTGCGCCTTTCCATCGCACAGGAATAGGGCGCGGCTGCAAAGGCTATTGACTGCCACCATGTTGTGACTGACAAACAAGACGGTGCGGCCCTGTCGGGCGACTTCGCCCATTTTGCCCAGGCATTTCCGTTGGAAGGTCGCGTCCCCCACGGCGAGCACTTCGTCAATGATGAGAAGCTCCGGGTCCATGTGAGCGGCCACAGCAAAGGCCAGCCGCACATACATGCCGCTGGAGTAGCGTTTGACGGGTGTATCAATGAACTCCTCGACGCCCGAGAAAGCGACGATTTCGTCAAACTTGTCTCGGACCTCCGGCTTCGTCATGCCCAGGATCGCCCCGTTCAGGAAGACATTCTCGCGTCCGGACAGCTCGGGGTGGAAACCGGTGCCGATCTCCAGCAGGCTGGCAATGCGGCCCTTGACGCGCAACTCGCCGACGGTCGGGGCGGTAATGCGGCTGAGAATCTTCAGGAGGGTGGACTTGCCGGCGCCGTTGGCTCCGATGATGCCCAGCACTTCGCCGCGGCGGACCTCGAAGCTGACGTCGCGTAAGGCCCAGAAGGTATCGCCTTCGCGCCGCTCATGGTGTTGATCTCCCAGCTTTTGGAGGGGGTCCGGCCGCCGGCGCAGTTTGGCCCACGCCCGGGCTAGATCGTCTTTGAGGGTGTGGGCGCCGATGGCCCCCAGGCGATAGACTTTGCTCAGGTTGGAAACGCTTATGACAACGTCACTCATGAAAAGCAGAAAGCAGAAAGCAGAAATGGGGAAAGCGGAAAGCAGAAATTGGGAAAGCAGAAAGCTTCCCGAAAAGCAGAAATGGGGAAGGCCGAAGACTGAAATTCACTCCCGATCTCTGCTTTCCGTTCTCTGCTTTTCTCTGGTTCGATTGATCATGGTCGTAAAGATTGCGACCAGCTCAGAAGACTCC
>CAZHEW010000545.1:0-2436 GCA_964531815.1 uncultured Verrucomicrobiota bacterium | reverse complement strand
GAACCCTAAACTCGAAACCATGAGGATGCGATGAACGGATGACCGCTGACCCCGTATCTCGAAAAGAGAGCGGGGTTTTGTGTTTCAGTGGGGCAAGCGCGGGGAATCTACAGTACCGGTAAGCAAAAAAGCATATTGCCCCGCGGATGAACCATCAACCTGAATGCGGACGATAGCTGAATGACCCTGAACGAAGCCGACACAAGAGCAAAGCTCATCGACCCGGCTCTACACCGGTGCGGTTGGACGGAAGACCTGATCCGGCGGGAAGAGACGGCGGGCACGGTAGAAATCATCAACGGCAAGGCACGGCGACGCTCGCGCGGGAAGATCGACTATGTCCTTCGGGTCAAGGTGAATGTTGATACACAGCCCGTCGCCCTGGCGCTCATCGAGGCCAAGAAAGAAAGCCTTCCGCCCGGTCACGGCCTGGATCAAGCCAAGTGCTATGCCGAATGTCGACGGCACAACGTCCAGTTCGTCTTTTCATCCAACGGCCACCAGTTCGTCGAGTTCGACAGTTTCACCGGTCTGACCTCCACAGCGATGCCGATCGCCGCATTCCCTACACCAGCCTTGCTCCGCGCCCGCTATGAAAAAGGCAAGGGCTACACGCTGGATTCCCCGGCGGCCAGACCGCTCATGCAGCGGTACCCCGGCGGCGAAGGCACCCGTCGCTACTACCAGGATGCGGCGATCCGCGCCGTCATGGAAAAGATCGCCCAGTGCGAAATGACCGGCAGGCCCAAGCGTGCCCTGCTGGCCCTGGCCACGGGCTCCGGCAAGACTTTCATTGCCGTCAACCTGCTCAAGCGGATCTCCGACGCCGGGCAGCTCACCCGCGCACTGTTCGTCTGCGACCGTGACGAACTGCGCACCCAGGCCCTCACGGCCTTTCAGAACGTCTTCGGCTCCGACGCGGCAGCGGTCTATCGAAAACCGGACGGAACCAACAATGCCAAGAACGCCCGCATCCACATCGCCACCTACCAGACCCTCGGCATTGAAAGCGAAAACGGCGACGCGAACTTCCTGACGACCTATTACCCGGAGAACCACTTTACCCATGTGGTCATCGACGAATGTCATCGCTCGGCTTGGGGAAAATGGTCCCAGGTGCTCACACGCAACCGGAACGCCGTGCACATCGGACTCACTGCAACCCCTCGACAGCTTGTGGAAAGACTCCAGCGGCAGACGGAAGAGCGGAGGTCATCCTCCCTCGAGCAGCTGCCTTTGGCCGCCGACAGCAGAACAGTTGTCGAGTTCAAGCGGCCTCTTGATCCGCGTAGCCCTTATGGCATCGAAAAGGAGGTTTTGGCTGATGCGGAGATCACCGCCAACAACCTCGATTACTTCGGCGAACCGGCCTACGAGTACGACATCGCCCAGGCCATCGAGGACGGCTACCTTGCCGCCTGCGAAATCCAGAAGGGCCGCGTCAACCTCGACGACACAGGCATCACCAAGGCCGAGATCGTTGCCCGCAATCCCCTCGATGCCGTCACCGGCCAGCCCCTGACGCCGGAACAGATCGACGACCTCTACGAGCGATACCAGTTCGAGGACCGCATCCTTCTGCCCGACCGTGTCCTGGCCATGTGCCAGGATCTGTTCAAGTACCTGCTGGAGACAGGCGGACCCGAGCAGAAGACCATCATCTTCTGCGCCCGCGACCGCCACGCCGGCGATGTGGCGGCGACGATGGGGAACCTCTATTCGGCATGGTGCAGGGAACAGGGCAAGGAAAGGCTGGAGTGGTACGCCTTCAAGTGCACCGCTTCGGTCAGCGGCAACGACCAGCTCCCGGACCTGCGCGCCTCGACCCGCAGCCACTTCATCGCCACAACGGTGGACCTGTTATCCACAGGGGTGGACGTGCCCTGCGTGCGGAACATTGTCTTTTTCAGGTATCTCAAGAGCCCTATCAGTTTTCACCAGATGGTCGGCCGGGGCACGCGGATCGACGCGCCCACGGGCAAACTGATGTTCCGGGTATACGACTACACGGATGTGACGCGCCTCTTCGGGGAGGAATTCATCACCAAACCGCCGCATAATGGGGGAAGAGGCGAAGGCCCCCCGCAGCCACCACCGCCCCCGGAGCCGACGATCGTTGTCGAGGGGTTTGACGTCCATATCACCGATGCAGGCCGCTACATCGTCACCGATGTGGGCGGCAAAGCCATGCCTGTTCCTGTCGAGGAGTACAAAGCCCGCCTGGCCGCCCGCCTCGTTCAGGAGGTTGAAACGCTGAAAGATTTCCGCGGACGCTGGATCGACCCGCCATCCCGTCAGGAACTCATCGACACCCTCGTTACGTCCGGGTATTCGCCGACGCTCGTGCGGATGGTGGACGAAAAACAGGAATACGATCTTTACGATGTCCTGGCCGAACTCGGCTGGGGCATGAGCCCACGCACGCGCCAGAATCGG
>CAZHEW010000544.1:0-2438 GCA_964531815.1 uncultured Verrucomicrobiota bacterium | reverse complement strand
CGATTTCTGCGGTGGTGGTGGCAATCTCACGGGAGGTGCCCTGCTGCTCGCGGGCCGTCGCGGCAATCTCGGTGGCCGTGCTGGAGACCTGGTTGCCAGACCGCTGGACCTGGCCGACGAGTTCGGAGAGGTTATCCGCCAAACGATTAAGCCCGTCGCTCAGAAGGCCAAACTCGTCGCGATGCTGGGCTGCCAGGCGTCCGGTAAAATCACCCTGCTGCATGCGTTCGAGGGCGGCGGCCAGTTGATTCAGGGGCTGGGTGACGGTGATGGAATGCACTCGGCCCACGATGGGGATCGCCAGGAGGATGATAATGATGGGCGCCAGCCCAACCCACCCCAGCGTCCGGATGGCAACCGACTCCTTGTTGCGCACATTCTGAATCTCCACGGACAGTTCCGTGAAAAGCTTGCCACGCTCGTCGCGGATGGCCGGATAGTCCTTATTGTAGAGCATGATTGCGCCGGCGGGATCGCTCTCCGCGGCCTCCAGCACCTGCCGATGGAAGTCCGCGAGGGTGCGGGAGGTGAAGTCGCGCAGGTTGCTGACCGAGCGCAGCAGGGCAGGCTGGTCGGGGAATTCGGTCTGGATGAAGTTGAGTTGGGCCGCCAGGTCATTTTCCGCCTCGCGCTTGTGCCGCTTCTCCAAGGTGTCCTTAGGGTCCAGCAGGAGACCGCGCACGGTGTCGCTGATGAGAACAACTTTGTAGGCAATGGTGGCCCGAGCCGCGGCCAACTGGGCGCTGCGTCTGTCGGCATTCGTGCGGGCATTGGCCACCCAGAACGCCAGGCCAACGCCAACCAGCAACAACACGACCAGCAGCCAGAAAGCTACGTTCAGCCGTCGCCAGGTAGTCATGGTCTTCATGGGGTGTGGAGGTCAGGATCTGGCAGTGAAAGCCGGGCACAGGACCCGGCCACCCGGGCGCGGAGGCGGCCACGGCCGGGGGCGGAGTGCTCAGGGCAACCGCCCGCGCCCCTGACACACGTCAGAGCCGGATTGGGCATCAGGGCCACATGCATGGTGCGCTCGCTTTTCTGTGAGCTGCATCAATAGCATTTCTCCCGAGGTAAAACAACAATGAACTGAAGGCCGTTCTATGCGAGCGGCTTGGCATGCCCAGCATCGCTCAGCGCCCGGAGTTGCACCCCTGGAGAGAATTCCGGCGTGGTCAGCTTGACCGAGCCGGCATGCTACCGGCCGGGGGGCGGGATATTGTTGAGCGGAGGCGGTCTCGGGCCGCGCGGTTGCGCAGCCTCCGGGGCCAGTCGCGCGGCCTTGTTGAACTGAGCGGCGGCCTCTTGCCAGTTGCCCTGCCGGGCGAGCGCCTCGCTCAGGATTAAGTGGACCTGCGCGCTGTCCGGTTTGAGCAGCGCCCACTTGCGCAGATAGGCCACCAACTGCTCCTTTTCGTCCGCAGTCTGGACCACCTCGGCCCAGTCCCTGGCGAAGCTCAGATGCAGCTCCGCGTACAGAGGGATGGTTTCATACGCCCGGCGATAAACCCTGTCGTGCATGGCCACGTCCAGGGCGCGGCAGTAAAGCGGTTCCGTGCTCTTCCATAACATTAACTGGTATGACGTAGCCACTGCGCATGCGGCCAGGATCGCGGCCACGCCGGTGGTCACAACCGGTCTCGACCAGCGCCATTTCTCCACCAGGTCGCCCAGGACCCAGGCCAGAATAATGAACGGCCCGATCAACGGGAGGTAGCTGTAGCGATCGGCCCAGGACTGCTGGCCGACCTGCACCAGCCCGATGACCGGCACGAGCATCCCCAGGTACCACAGCCAACCGACCAGCCAGTAACGCTGGTGCCGTCCCAGCCAGACCACGCCGAGTGAGACGAGCAATAGCAGGCCCGCCGCGGCGGCGACTATCTCCGTGGGCCACTTGCCGGGATGCGGGTACAGAAACGCCAGTTGGTCGGGCCAACACATCTTCTGCAGGTAGCGTCCGTAGGAAATCAGCGCGTTGCCCAGACGCCAGGAGAAGGGCAGTTGATCCGCCGCCGCCATCGCGCCTTCCACCTTTTGCGTCCAGAGGGTGATGCCGCTCTGTGCCAGGGCCAGCGCGAAGAACGGGATCTTCTCGATCATCAGCGCGGTCCAGGCGCGCGTCGCTGGATGCCGCGGTGCCGCCGGGGCAGGGGACCGATTCGGAAAACTGCTGTGGGGGGTCCGTTGCAGCGGCCAGAAGTCGAGCAGCAGCAGGACAAACGGCAGGGTCACCAACATGGGCTTGGACAGCAGGCCGAGCGCAAAGCAGACCAGCGCCAGGAGATAGAAGACGGAGGAGGGAAGCGGTAAGAAGGCCGCTGCGCGTGCCTGCAGACTCTGGCGCTGGGCGTAGCGCGCATACGCCCAGAGAGTGAGCATGAAGAAGAAGCCGCTCAGCACATCCTTGCGCTCCGATATCCAGGCCACCGACTCGACGT
>CAZHEW010000543.1:0-2440 GCA_964531815.1 uncultured Verrucomicrobiota bacterium | reverse complement strand
GGCGGTGTCGGCAGCAGCGCCCTGCTGGAGCAGGCAGGCGGGGCACAATCCCGCCAGCACCCCTGCGGGCAGCGGCTTGCCACATTGAGGACACTTCTCTGGCATAGCCCGATTGGTTCCAGCTTCATTCATATACCCAGCTCAGAAGCGAAACCGAGCAAATGTTACAGGAAAAACGGCCAGGCAGACTGGCCACCCCTGCTGTGACGAGGCCTTTGCCCGCGCGTCAGGGCTTCGGGTAGCCGACTGATTGCGCCAGGACAATCAACTGGTCCTGCCGGAGCTTGAGCGCGGCCCCCAGGGCCTTTCGATCCACCGAGCCCCTGGCTCCCGTGACCAGCCCTTCCGAGGCGCAAAACAGGTAGGCGTTCTGCGAAATATAGCCGACATCCACGTAGGCGTAGTTTCTCTTCTCCTCAGGCGTCCACTTCCCCGCCATTTTGGCCAGATCTGCCACAAACACCAGGGTCACCGGGGCGTTGGTGGCAAATCTCTGGGTGCCCGCCAGGCGGCGATAATCGCCTTTGGCGGCCAGGTCGAGCTGATTGGCTTTAGCGTCATAGACGTAAGCGCCCTCTTTCAGAATCACATAGATCGCAGTTTCCTGGTTGTTCTTCGCCGAGGGCGCCGTCCGTTTGCCATCCGCGCGGTTGATGCCGAAACAGGCCCAAAGCAGGCTGGAAAGCTGCTGTGCCGAAAGCTCTTTGGAGTCGAACTCCCTGCCGGTGGACCGCTTCGCCAGGACATTCATCAGCGGCAGTCCCCCGGTCTGCTGAGGGACTGGCAGGTTAATACTCTGAGCCCAGAGCGCTGGGGCGACGAAGACAGCAAGCAGCAGGCAAGACATGTTTCTAATGCGAGAGACAGGTTGCATAGTCGAGGCGGATTAGACGGAAGACCGGACAATGGGTCAAGGGGTTTCTGTCTCCCCTCGCCCGGAAGCAGCGCGCATGCATTAGCAATCACGGCGGCAACGCCCCCAGCCATCCTGAACCGGCAGAAACGACGTGTCAGTCGAATTCCCCCTCACCACGCCCGCCCCTTGGGGCCAGTACCTCTGTGCTACCTCCGTTCCTCCTCCGTTCTACCTCCGTAGCAGGTCCGTTCCAGAGACGGAGGTAGAACGGAGGTAGAACGGAGCTACTACGGGGGTATCAGCTCGCAACTGCGGCAATGGCAGCTATTTGCCAAGCCGGGGGCCCCTGGCCCGGGAGCATCTCAGTTGTTGAGCGGCCTTTTCCAGGGCAAAGGCACCAGAGACGGGGGCAGGACCATGGCGAGAGCGGTGGCTTGAGTGCATAGAAGGTGCGAAAGTGCCGTGCGGACAGGCAGTTGTCCCTGTGCGCGGCGGAAGGGCGTGGATTGGTTCCCGCCGGGGCTTGGCTGTGTTGGGTCGGGGAAGGCGCCTATGACCGGGAGTCCGCATCGCAGCCTGATTTCGAGGCGCCGGAAACTATTGCCGCATGCCCCCCAGCTTCGGGACGCTGCCGGGAATTGAGATGCGCTCCCCGTCAGCGCTGTTTTTGCTTGTTAGATCGGCCAAGGCTATATAGACTGTCTAACAGAAATGCTCATTCCGAGCGCACAAAACCGCGCCAGCAGGTCTCCATACCTTATGAACTCCATGAAATTCCTCTCCCTCAGTTCCCTCTCCCTCATCGGCACGTCAGCCGCCTGGGCCAGCCCGGATTACGGACCAGCCGTGGACCGGATGATTACTGCCTGCACCAAATGGTACACGACCGGTTACGGCCACAAGTTCTGCGTGGTGCATGACATGGAGGGGTACTATCTGACGGGCACTTCCTATATCCGGCGCTGCGACATCTCCGTCAGTTGCCACTACACGGTCAACGGCCTGACGGATTACTCCGGTGATGCCGCGCCTGGCGAGCTTTCCCAACTCGTTTACGAGGATTACTATGCCTGGCACGCGACGTGTTGGAACCGCTATTCCCTGGGGGTGGAGCACGATGTGCCCGCCTCGGGTCCAACCGCCTCCATAGTGGATGTGCTGACCAACGGCCAGCGCTTCTACCGCGTCCGGCTCCTGCCGTAACGGAGAAGCCTGCGAAGGGCCAGGTGGCGTGAATGGGCCAAAAAGAGCGGACGGGGCGAAGCCTGTCTGATTCCCTGAGCATGACTGCTAATTGCTTCAACCGATTGGTCCTCGCATCGCCGCGCCGTTTGGCGCTGCCGATTGCGACGTACCCGGGCCTGGCACTGACCGGGGCGACTGTGCGGCAAGCGGTGAACGATTCACAGGTGCAATTCGACGCGGTGGCAGCGCTCCATGCGCGCTACCGGACGCCGGTTGTGCTGTCCGCGATGGATCTGAGCGCCGAAGCTGAGGCTTTCGGGTGTGCGCTGCATCTGTCGGACAACGAAATCCCCTCAGTGACCGGGCGGCTCGTGACTACCCTGGAGCAAGCCAGGGCGC
>CAZHEW010000542.1:0-2453 GCA_964531815.1 uncultured Verrucomicrobiota bacterium | reverse complement strand
CCTGCATTGGACTTTCACCAACTAGTCATCGCGCCCTGCCGGGCGCACAAAAGAGGCGCCTCCGGCGTGGCGGCTTCAGGCTGGGCGAAGTTATTGGCTTCGGAAACGCCGGCGGCCGAGCGTCCATACGAGCCCTGATCCCCGCAGACCGCCTCAGAAGTCAGGGCTCGCGGGCGCGGTGACCTTGGTTGGCAGGCGGTTGGTGCCACTGCGGGAACAGTAGACCTCGACGGTCAACGGTTTGGCGGCGAAGGTTACCAGCCCGTGGGCCAGGCCCTGGGCGGGATCGTAGAAGAACCGCGCCGGTTGTCCCCCGGCCAGAACCAGTTGCATTCCCTGGTTTGTCCCCGCGAAGAACACGGTGTCTTGCAGGCCGGCGGGGCCGTGCAGGTTCACGGTCAGTTTGCGGGCGGTGGCATCCCAGTGTTCGGAGATTCGCTTGCCGCCCCAGAGATGGAACGGGGCCGGAGCCGGCGCCTGGCGCAGGTACAAGAGCTGCAGGCCCTGGGCGGGAACAGAGATGTCGCTGAATGCCTGGTTGAGAAGGTCACCCTTGAAAGTCCTGGCGACCCGCCTGCGGACGTTGAAGAGCACATAGTCGTTCCGCGGCACGAGGCCAAGCGCCAGGGGCGACTCGAAATCGAGCGAGGCCTTCACGGCCTGGCCGGCCATGTTGGCGACCGGGATCAGCCAGTCTCCCCACACCTGGTTGCGATACACGGTCGCGTAAGTCAGCGGCGCCGTGGTCGCGAACAGGCCGGCGGCGTCCGCAAACTGCCAGGCCTTTGACTCGTAGAGCCCGAAGTAGTACTGGGCCAGGTTGTGGTCCCGGGTGTAGAAGAGTTCCGCCCGGGTGACGCCCTTGGCGTGCGGGAATTTGTGCGGATAGAGGCGCCAGTCAATCTGGGTGTACTGGCCCCCACCGCTGAGCAGGTCGTAATTATAGGCCAGCGAAGCCGGGCAGCGGGCCGCGTCCTCGCCGCCCGGCCAGATCATGCCCTGGGCGGGGATGCTCCTGGCGAAGCCGTAGTAGCTCCAATAGTCCTCAAGTGAGCCGAAGGAGTAGCCTTCACCGTAAATCAGGGCGTCGAAATCGCACACGACTGGCAGGACGAACGCGCGAGTGCTGTGACTGACCAGCACCGCGTGCGGGCAGCGCCACCGGAGCAGCTCGCGGCGGCGCCAGTTCATCTCGTGCAGTTCGATCAGGCAGTCATAGACTTCCCGGGGGTGTCCGTGCTCGCGCCATAGCGTGCAGTTGGCGTAGGCCAGGTTGTCGTCCAGGTAGATTCCATCCACGGGATACCGGTCCAGCATGCGCGTGAGGTTATCTATCCGGTATTCGGCCAGGCCGTTCGGCGAGGCCAGGCAGGTGGCCACCAGTTCGCAATAGGGGTCCATCTCAGCGATGTAACGGCCGCCGTAGTTGAATCCCTGCCAGAGCGGCCATTTGCCTTTGGCTTTCATCTCCTGCACCCCGGACGCGCTGGCATACAGCAGGTCCGCGTTCTCTTCCCAGAGAAAGAGCATGCCCAACTCATGAACCTTGTCCAAAACGCGCTCGAACTCTTCGACCGGCGGGCGCGGCTGGCCGGGCGTGCCCACACGGTGCATCTGGAAGAGCGTAAAACCGAACTGGGCGACGCGGCTGATTTCCTCGTCCGTCGGATACGGATGTTTCTCATCGCCGATCCAGGTGAACATCCGCAGGTCGTGCAGCCGCGGATGCGGCAACCGGTTGGGGGCGACGCTGATGCCCACCCGGAAGGTGAGCGGCTCGCCCGCTTTCAGCACATAAGGCTTGTCACCGGGAGCAACCCGCACCAGGTATTGCGCCAGGGACACTTGGGTCCGGCTGTCCTGCTTCCCGGCGACTTCGACCACAGCCGCGTCCAGCTTCGGCTGGCTCAAATGCAGCGCGCCGCCGTCCGTGAAGATCGCCAGCGCCGCCGACGGGCTGAAGACCTGCAAGCAGGAGGTCACCGTCGCAAAGCGAACCGCCTGCCCGGCTGCCGGCAGGCTGCCTCGCACAGCGTTGTCGCCATGCTCGGCCCGGGTCTTGTGGAGGTAATGGCTGAACTGGCCTTGCGCGGAAAGCCGATACACCAGCTCCCGCGCCACTCGCAGTTCCCCGCGGGGCACCAGCTTCACCGCGGTAACTACTACGCCGTCGTTGAAGAACGTATGCAGCACAGTGTAGTCCACTTCCGGGCCGCGCTTGGCCGGGTCGCGCAGGACCCCCTCCGCCCGAAGGACGATCTTGTCCTTGCCCTCGCTGTCAATGGCGAGCTTGCAGGAGTTGTGTTCCGTGGCAAACCGGTATTGGTCAATTTGAATGTCAGCCGAGCTGTTGATCGTGATGACCTCCTGCTCGTCGCGCGCCACGCGGATGGCGCTGATAAGGCCCGTCGCTTTTCCAATGCGGTAAGCGAATGTGGGGCCGGTGATTACCA
>CAZHEW010000541.1:0-2463 GCA_964531815.1 uncultured Verrucomicrobiota bacterium | reverse complement strand
CTGCTGGCGGGCGTGCCGCGCTGCGAGCTGTCTCTGGCGGGCGCGACGCAGCTCTACAATCCGGTCACGCAATCCTGGTCGTCGCGCGTGCTCAACGCGCTGGGCTTGCCGGCCAAGCTGTTGCCGCCGCTGGTTCCCGCCGGCGCGGAGTTGGGCCCGCTGCAGCCGGCGATTGCGAAGTCCACCAATCTCGAAGACACCGTGGTGGTCGCCTCCTGTTCGGAGGAGACGGCGGCCGCACTGACGGGGTTGCCCGTGCTCGAAGGGGAAAGCTGGGCGTATTTGCGGCTGGGTTCCTGGGCCAGCGTGGGCACGCAGGTGGCCGAGCCGATCATCACGGAGGCCAGCCGGAACCAGGGGTTCACCAACGAGCCCGGCTACGGCGGTTCGATTCGGTTCTCCAAGCAGGCGGTTGGCCTGTGGATTCTCGAGGAGTGCCGGCGCTTCTGGAAGGCCCAGGACCGCGAGATTGACGACACGCTGCTGACGCATTTGGCGGGCTCCGCGCCCGCGTTCGAATCGCTGATCAACCCCGCCGATGCCCGCTTTGTCACGGCGGGTGACATGCCGCTGAAGGTCCAGGCGTTTTGCCGCGAAACCCGCCAGCCCGTGCCCCGCAAGCCCGGCGCGGTCATTCGCTGCATCCTGGAGAGCCTCGCGTTGTCCTACCGCCAGACGCTCGAAGAGATCGAAGCCCTCACGGGGCGGCCGATGGCGCGGCTCTACCTCCTGGGCGGTTCCTCCAACGACCTGCTCAAGCACTTCATCGCCAACGCCGCGCGCCGGCCGGTGGTTGCGGCGCCGCCGGACGCCGCCGCGATGGGCAACACGGTGGTGCAGGCCCTCGCGCTGGGGCACCTCAAGTCTCCCGAACAGGCGCGCGAGATCATCCGGCATTCCGTCAAGACCGAGCCGCTGCTGCCTTACGCGACCGCGTGGGATGCGGCCTTTGCCCGGCTCAAAGAGCTGCGCGCCGCCTGACGCCGGCTCAGCGCCACCGAAACTCGGTCACCACCGGCAGGTGATCGGACGCCTGGGATTCGGGCACCCACGACTTGACCGGTTCGAGGGCACTGCCCTTTGACAGCCAGATGAAGTCAATGCGCTTGTTGGGCTTTTGAGCGGGAATGGTGAAGCCGTCGCCCGCGCCGGCGGCCAGCCAGGTGTCGGTGAATGCCTGGGCGAGTTTCTGGTGGACGCGGCTGCCGGGCGTGTCATTGAAATCGCCGCAGAGGATGATTGGCCGTCCGCGCCAGGCTTTAGTGACCTCGAGCATCTCCGCCACGTTTGACAGCCGCTCGGCGTCATCTCCCCGGAAGTCAATGTGCGTGTTCAGAAAGACCAGCTCGCGGCCGCCGAGGTCCAGCGCCAACTGCAAGAGGCCGCGCTGTTCGTCGGGGCGGAGCATCCGGTAATGCCGGTTGGTCCAGCGTTTGACGGGGAAGCGCGTCAGCACAGCATTGCCGTATTCGCCGCCCTGAAAGTGGAAGTTGTTGCTGAACACGCAGGTCATGCCGGTCAGCGCCGCCAGTTCGGCCGGGCAATCGCGCCGCGCCGTTCGCTGCGCGCCCTTGTCCACTTCCTGCAAGGCGACGATGTCCGCCTGTTCGCGTTTGATCAGGTCGGCGATGCGCTGGAAGTCAATCTTGCCGTCCAGTCCCGCGCCGTGATGAATGTTATAGGTCATCACGCGGAAGGTCCTGGGGGCCGTGTCCTGGGGGGCGCTGTGACATGCCGTCAGTCCCAATGCTGGCAGGGTGGCGAGTAGAAGCCGGGCAAGACCGGCCCATGAAGGAATGTGAAGCTTGGTCATCGTGCCGGGATTACACCCCATTGCCCCCGCGAAATCAACCCGCTGGCGCATTACCCCTGCAACGTCCAGCCGGGGCGGTACTTGCGGGCCAGCAACTCGTTGGCCTCCGGGCAGTCGGTGACGCGGCCCGCCGCGGCGTCGTATTTGATTTTGCGGCCCGCGCGGTAGGCCACCAGGCCGAGCATCAGCATTTCGATCATCCGGCCGCCGTAGTCGAAATCACACGCGGTCTTGAGGTTGCCCTTGCAGGCGTTGATCCACTGCCGCTGGAAGTTCCCGAGCGGCGGAATCAGGGCGGACTTGGGCCGCGGCTGGTAGTAGGTCAGGTCGGCCTGGTTGCCGTGCGGGAAGAGGGCGCGCGACTGGAAATCGGCGACGAGGCAGCCCTTGCTGCCCTCGAAGAGCGCGCCGTGGTCAATCTTCCGAAGGTCGAGGTAACGGACGGGAGACTCCGGCATCGCGCCGCCCTGATACCAGGAGACGCGGACGGCCTGGCGCCAGTTATTGGCGGGAATCTCGAAATGCATCTCCAGTTTGACGGGCGTGACTTCGGGGTTGAACGGGTCGCCTTTGGCCTCGGCTGAGATCGGCAGGTCGGCGTCAAGGGCGTTCCAGGCAATGTCCATGGTGTGGCTGCCCATGTCGCCCAC
>CAZHEW010000540.1:0-2464 GCA_964531815.1 uncultured Verrucomicrobiota bacterium | reverse complement strand
CTTACTCGACGCCCGGTCGCAAGTCTGTTTCCGCGAGATCAGGAAGTCTGAGACTTCTGCCGTGGGCGGAATTAACCAAGCTGTTTCTGCTACTATCACGCGCACACCTACGCCAGAAAACGCGAGATTCCTGTGGAAGACAGCTCTGTGGTTGATTCTGGAAGCTCACTCACGGCCTCAGAATCCGTGTGGCGGGTCAGGAGTCCTGAGGTTGTTACGATACCGGGAACTCCCCCGCCAGACCTATCTGCCGACAACGCGGGCGAGTGCGGCGACGCGTCTTGAGTCAACCGGGCTCGACACCCTGCCCCCGACCTTGAGCGAACTGCCGACGATGAAGCCGTCGGCCGCAGGGAGATAGTCGCGCACGTTGGCGAGGGTAACGCCGCTGCCGAGGAGAATCTTCGCGGCGGGAGCGGTGCGACGCACCCGTTCGAGGTCGCCGAGGTCTGCCGCCAGGCCGGTCCCGGCGCCGGAGACGATCAAGGCGTCAACCAGGCCGCGCTCGGCGGTGTCGCGGGCGGTGTCCTCGATGGTCCAGTTTCCGAGAGGCACGGCGTGTTTGACGTGGACGTCAGCGAAGATTTGAGCCCGAGGACAAACCTGCCGGCGATACCGCAGTGTCTCATAGGCGTTGCCCTCGATCAGGCCCTGATCGGTCAGCATGGCGCCGGTGTGAACATTGACGCGAATGAAAGCGCCGCCGCAGACGGCGCAGAGCGCCAACGCGGCGCAGGCGTCGTTGCGCAGGACATTGAAGCCGATGGGAAGCTTGACGGCCTGGCGGATGGCGCGACCGGCGGCGGCCATGGAAGCGATGGTTTCGGGCGCGACGCGGCCTCTGGTGAAGGGGATATCGCCGAAGTTCTCGATGAAGAGGGCGTGGGCGCCGCCGCGTTCATAGGCGCGCGCGTCCTTGAGCGCCGCCTCGATCAGGGCCTCCAAATCACCACGCCAGCCTGGCGAACCGGGCAGGGGCCGGAGGTGGACGACACCAATGAGAACCTTCCGGTGCTGTTCGAACAGTGTCTTCACGTCTTGTCTTCCTTTGCCGCGCGCAGCTTTGTCAGCGCGGCCAGCGCCGCTTCGCTTTCTGCGGCCTTCTTGCTCTTGCCGCGGCCGCGCGCCAATTCCACCCCGCCATGATGCACGGTGCATTCGAAGATGCGGTCATGGTCCGGCCCGCTGGCGGAGACCGCTAGATAGCGCGGGGCTTCAGACGAGACGGCTTGCAGCAGTTCCTGGAGTTCGCCCTTGGGGTTTTCAAGTATCGGAATCGCCGAGAGTCCGCCAAAGGCCTCCTGGAACTGGCGGAGAATGAAGTGGCGGGCCGCGTCATACCCGCCATCGAGCAGGATGGCGCCGAGGAGGGCCTCATAGGTGTCGGCCAGCGCGGAGGGCCGCTCGCGGCCGCCATACAGGTGTTCACCCCGACTGACGATCAGGTGCTGGCCAAGGTCCAGTTGCCGGGCGCGCTCCGCCAGGGTGCAGCGATTGACCAGTTTGGCGCGGGCCTTGGTCAGCGGGCCTTCGCCGAAGGCGGGGAATTTTTCATAAAGCTCGCGCGTCAGCACGAGTTGAAGCACCGCATCGCCCAGGAATTCGAGCCGCTGGTTGTTCTGCATGGGCGCGCCTTGCTCATGCGCGACGGAAGGGTGAGTGAGGGCGAGGCGCAGCAGGGCTGGATCGCGGAACCTGTAGTCCAGCTTTTCCTGCAGGCCCTCGTATCCGGTGACGGCGGATATTGAATCGGTCATCCGGGCATTTGCGTTTGATTCAGGGTGTTTGCGCCGGGGCCGGTGTGGAAGGTGCAGCGGACTCGGCGGCGGGAGCGGGAAGACCGGCGACGGCGTCAGCAACTTCGGCGACGGTTGGCGAAGCTGGCGGCGGTGGATTCAAACCGTGTTCGAGAAGGTCGGCGACATCACGCTGGACTTGTTCCAGTTGATCCAGCTTCAGGTCGGGATCAGGGATGGTGAACACATCACCAGTGGCGGGTTGCTCATAGATGAACACACGCTGCCCATCGCGCATGATCTGTTCCTTGACCTTGAGCAGACGCTTGCGCTCAAGCATGACGGCCAGGATGTAGCCGGCGGGGAGGTGGCGGGTGTCATTGATCTCAATGAGCTTGCGCAGGAGCGTTTCGGCGGTTTCCCGATGGATAGCCTCCACCGGTGGCGGCGGCGCTTCATAGACGCCCTGCCAATAGGAGACGAAGCCTTTGCGATCGCGCCCCCCCTCGCTGTACTGCTTCTGCCAGCACGCACGGCAAGCATCCAGGCGGCGGAAATCAGATTTCTCGTCGAACAGCAGCGTATGGTAAACCTCCTGGTCCGCGAAGGGGTGGCCGCAGGCGGTGCACGCATGGGCGCGGGCTTGAATGTTCCACTCAGTCATGTCTCGGCTACCACCGTTGCATGCGGTAAAAGCGCTGGCTTGCGGTGGCCGCCGGATCGGTCAG
>CAZHEW010000539.1:0-2479 GCA_964531815.1 uncultured Verrucomicrobiota bacterium | reverse complement strand
CAAACGCATAACACGCCATGTGGCAGATGCCCATCTGCGCATCCTCCACCCGCCCATAGTGCGTGTCACTGATCACCATCACCTGCTCGGCAACCTCCGCCATGCGCCCGCGTTTGGCGCCTACCAGGGCAACCGTGCGGAGCCCGTTCTTCTTTGCCCATTCGAGCGCCTTCACGCAGTTAGGCGAGCTGCCGCTGACACTTAGGCCGAGCACCAGGTCGCCCGGCTTGCCGTAGTTCTGCAACTGGCCGACAAAGACATCCTCGTAGGCATAATCATTGGCCAGCGCCGTCAGCCAGCCCACGTTGTCGTTGAGCGAGAGCACGCGGAAGCGCTTGCCGACCTTGTCGGAGGCGAGCTTGCCAAGGTCGGTGGCGAAGTGGGAAGCGTTGGCCGCGCTGCCGCCGTTGCCGAATACGAAAATCTGCCGGTCTTCCTCAAGCGCCGCGCGCAGCATCTCGATGAGCTTCACCACCCCCTCGATGGGGATGGAATCGTGCGCCGCCTTTTGGGCTCGAATGTAATCGGCTGTCCACTGTTTCATGCCCCCAATTATTTACTCCCCGGCACTGCTTGTCAGGCCAATTCCAGCGCGCCAATCGGCACGGCATCCTCCCCGAGGGTCGCCAGCGCAACTGCTGGCCCGGGCGCGAACGCCTCCATAACGAAACCGCGCAAAGCCCCCTCGACTGACGCACGCAGCGGCTCGCCAATCCCGGACAGCCCCCCGCCGAGGATGATGATCTCCGGGTGAAACAAGTGAACCACGTGCGAGAGGCCAAACGCCAGGTCTTGCGTCGTCTCCTGCAACAACCGTCTTGCGGCAGAATCCCCCTGCTGCCACGCCGCGGCCAGGTGCCTCGCTTCCCCGCCCGCCGTTTGGCCAGCCAGCCGAGCGAGCAGACTCTCCGGCTCTCTGGCTTTCAACTCGCGGATGCGGGCGTCCACCGCCCACCCCGAGCAGCGCGCCTCCACAATCGTCCCTGCCCGGTCCAACCGCACGTGGCCAATCTCCGATTCTCCCGGCCTCGCGCCATGGTAAATCCTGCCGCCCACCACCATCCCGCCGCCCACGCCGCTGCCCAGCGTGACATAGAAAACCGGGTTAAAACCGACGCCCGCCCCGCGGAGCGCCTCGCCCAGCGCGGCCACGTTCGCATCGTTATCCACCACCACCGGAGCTCCGGTCAGCCGCCGCAGCCAGCCCCCCAGATCAAAATCGGACCAGCCCTCAATCTGGTGCGACCGGCATATCTTTCCCGCCTTCCAATCCACCGGCCCGCCAAAACCGACCCCGGCTCTCGCCACCCGGCGGCCGCCCAGCAGCTCCGGTAGCGCCTGCTCGATCTGGTCCCGTATCCCAGCCGCGCCCTTGGAAGGATCAACCGCCAGCCTCCGCCGCTCGGTGATAACGCCTCCGTCATCCCCCAGCACGAGCTGCAACTTGGTTCCGCCTATTTCAATTCCGAGGTTCATTGACACACCGGGCAAAGAAATTGTGCTCCCGGAGGCCGGTTGTCGAATCGAAAGAGGCGTCAAGGCGCGCCCCGGTCGCCTCCAAGGCCAGGAATGAGGCTCAGCCCCAACCGGGTCGCTGGGCAGCAATCCAATCAACCCCTGTATTGGCAGGGCGGCAACCCCGGCAACAGCCCGCATTCCCCCATGCTCAAGCGCCGTGTACAAGGGGTGTGTACAAGGGGTGTACACCGGATGCACCCCGGGTGTACAACGGGTTTTCCATTGTTCACCCGGTGAGCACCCCTTGTGCACCCCTTGTGCACCCGTTGTACACGGCGTGGGGATGGCTATGGCTTAGATCGGAATGGCGCGGATTGCGCAGGGACGGGTGTAACGCTGGCCGCAGGAGGACTGCCGAAGCCAAAGGAATTGGGTGTGTCCAATAAATGGACAGTCTGAAAGAGTCCTGTGGCGGCGGCAAAGGGCAGATGGCTGGTTGCGCCCGCACCCCGCAGCCGAATTCAGCCTCAATACTGCATGTCCCTCACCAGAATGCCAACAGATCGGCGCGCGGGCATCTTGTCCGCTTAGGCGGTTGGGACTGTGGAAGCGGACAAGATGTGCGCCGTCGTTCCGGTGGCCGGCCCCTTTGGCCCTGGCCGACCAATCGTCTGCATTAATGAGCGCCGACATTCCTGTCGGCCCGCAAACCCGGCGCCCGCCCGAGACAGGAAGGTTGGCGCAGACGAATACCCCGTAAGCCCTGGCCGGCTAAATCACCTGCGCAGCGCTCAGTCCCGGGCGCGCAAACAGCAGTTTCCTATCAGTTCAGCGGTTGGTGGCGGGGATGGCGGGGCTGCAAGAAATGGTTCGCCCAGGGATTGGTACATTTTGTGAGGCGCGGATCGTTACTTTCCTGCTTTCCCGCGCTCCGACGTGTGGCTTAAGCTGGCTGGATGCGCATCTTATCGGGCATACAGCCTTCGGGCACGTTGCATTTGGGCAATTACTTCGGGATGAT
>CAZHEW010000538.1:0-2481 GCA_964531815.1 uncultured Verrucomicrobiota bacterium | reverse complement strand
CCCGCCATCTCCTCGACCCGCAGTTCGCACGCTCCGATCTTCAGCATGTCGCCCGCCTTGGGAAAGCCGCCCAGCCGCCGGGTCAGGAAGCCGCTGGCCGTGGTGATGCCCTCCTCGTGCAACGGTTCTCCTACCAGCTCCTCCAGCTCATGCAATGGCAGCGTCCCGGCTGCCTCCCAGGTGTTGTCAGCCGTCTGTGCCAGCAACGGTTTTTCCTGGTCGAACTCATCCTGAATCTGCCCCACCAGCTCCTCCAGAATATTCTCCAGCGTCACCATGCCGGTCGTGCCGCCATATTCGTCCACCACGATTGCCAGGTGCAGCTTCCGCTCCTGGAACAACTGCAGCAGCTTCTCCAGCCGCGCGGTTTCGGGCGCATAGATCAGCTTCCGGACGGCCGGCAGCAGGTCCGCCCCGCTGTGCGCTTTAATCCGCATCGCGTAGAGATCCTTGATGTGCACCACCCCCAGCGTCCGGTCGAGGTTCCCGCCTTCGCACAACGGGAAACGCGAGTAACGCGTCTTCTCCGCCACGTCCAGGCACTCGGCGATGCTGGCCGCGGTGTCCAGCGCCACGATTTCGTGCCGCGGCCGCATCACCTCGCGCGCCACCCGCCGCCGCAAATCCAGCGCGTTGAGCACGATGTCCCGCCCCAGCGCCGCCGCCCCGGACTGCTTCTGCACCGCGCTGACGATCAGCCGCAGCTCTTCCTCCGAATGCACCAGTTCCCCCTCGCCGATCGGCTGGATGCCAAACCACCGCAACAGCCAGTTGGCCGTGTGGTTCAGCGCCCAGATGAAAGGGAAAGAGGCCTTGTAGAACCAATCCAATGGCACCGCCACCCACAACGCCGTCGGCAGCGACTTGCGGATCGCCAGCGACTTGGGCGCCAGTTCCCCCGCCACGATGTGCAGGAAGGTGATCGCCGAGAAACCAATCGCGAAGGCCAGCGAATGCTGAACCTCGGGCGACTCGATCCGCAGCGCCCGCATCACCGGCTCCAGCAGGCTCGCAAACACCGGTTCGCCAATCCACCCCAGCCCCAGGCTGGCCAGCGTGATGCCCAGTTGCGTCGCGCTGAGCGCCGCGTCCAGGTTGCGCACCGTCCGCCGGGCGACCTTTGCCCGCAACTGGCCCTTGCCCACCAGCGGCTCGAGCTGCGTGTCCCGCACCTTCACCAGCGCAAACTCCGCCGCCACGAAAAACCCGTTCAGCAGCACCAGCAACAGCACGGCGACGATCTTCCACAGCACGGAGATGACGTAACCCCAGTCCATAAGCCGTTACAGGCTCACCTCCCCAAAGATGACCTTCAGCACGTCCTGCAAGCTCAGGAGCCCAATCTCCCGCCGCTCGCGGTTCAGCACGATCGCCAGCCGCTGCCCGCTCCGCTGCAAACGCCCCAGCGCGACCTCCAAGCGCAGGTTCTCATCCAGAAACAGCGTCGGCCTCATGTACTCGCTGATGGGCCTGGCCTCATCCACCGCCTGGTGATAGAGCAGCGTGCTCAGGCCCAGCATCCCGATGATCCGCCGGCCCCCGTCCCGCTCTTCCCACACCGGCAGCCGGGCCAGCTTCCGCTCCCGGCACAGCCCCAGAACGGCGCTCACCGGCGTCGCCGCGCTCACTCCCACCGCCTCCTCCAGCGGTCGCATCACCTGCCGCACCGTCAGCGTCTGCAGGTCCAGCACGCGGTTGATCATCGTTCGCTCTTCCGAGGTCAGGCCCTGCGCCGACTCCTGCATCAACAACCGCAGCTCCTCGCGGTTGCCGAAGAGGCGGCCGGTGAACACCTTGCCGCCCCGCCACCGCAGCAGCGCGCCCGAGAACGCCTCCACCAGCGCCACCAGCGGACGCAACGCCAGGTGGACAAGCCGGAACGGGCGCGCCAGCGCCACGCACAGCCGGTTCGGATACGTCCGGAACAGCATCTTGGGCAGCAGGTCGAAGAACGTGTAGAACAGGAACACGGCAACCGAGAACACCAGCACGAACCACAGCCGTTGACCGGACAGCGCCTCGTGCAGCCGCACCACCAGCCAGCCCAGGACCAGGAAGTTCACCAGGGTGCTCCCCACGAGGATAGTCCACAGGAAGTTCTCCGGATTCTCCAGGTAATCGTGCAGCACCTTCGCCGACGCTTTCCCGGCGCGCATCTGTTGGCGTATGCGCACCCGGCTCAACGCAAACACCCCCGCCTCCATGCCCGACAACACAAACGACAGCGCCAGGCACGCGCCAAAACCCGCCCAAATGATGGAGTCTGTTGCCATGTTGACTCTCGCCCCTACTTCACCGCTTCCACCAGCAGCTCCCGCACGCGCCGCTCGTCCGCCGCCTGCGCCGTGAGCTTGAGCCCGCAGAACATCGCCGCATCGCCCCGCGCCGGCACCACGTCCAGCAGGCTCGCCAGCAACCCGCCCATCGTCTCGACCTCCGGCACGTCGCCCAGCGCCGGATACTCCCGCCGGAAATCGTCCA
>CAZHEW010000537.1:0-2484 GCA_964531815.1 uncultured Verrucomicrobiota bacterium | reverse complement strand
GTCCAGCCCCAGAACCAGTCGGTGGTCGTGGGTAACGGGGCGACGTTCAGCGTGACCGCGCAGGGAGTGCTGCCGTTGACTTATCAATGGCGGTTCAACGGCGCGAACATCTCCGGGGCGACGCTCAGCCGTTACACGAAGGCCACGGTGCAGCCGGCGGACGCCGGAACCTACTCGGTGGTGGTCGCCAACGCCTACGGCAGCATCACCAGTTCCGGCGCCACGCTTACGGTCCTCCTGCCGCCGAGCATCACAACCCAGCCCTCCAGCCAGGCCGCATATCAGGACGGCGTTGTCTCGTTCAGCGTGGCAGCGACCGGCACCGCGCCCCTGACCTACCAGTGGCGGTTCAACGGCGCGAACATCTCGGGCGCGACGCTCAGCAGCTATACGAAGAGCAACGTGCAGCCGGCGGACGCCGGAGCCTACTCGGTGGTGGTCGCCAACGCCTACGGCAGCGCGACCAGCGCCAATGCGCTCCTGACCGTGATCCCGTCGCCTACTATCACCACCCAGCCCCTGACCCAACTGGCGGCTCCCGGCGCCGTAGTCTACCTCACCGTCGCGGCCACCGGCACCGGGCCGCTGACCTACCAGTGGCGTAAGGACGGCGTGGACCTGAGCAATGGCGGCATCTATTCCGGGGTCACCACGCCCACTCTGACCCTCACCGGGGTCCAACGAACGGACTCGGGCACTTACAGTGTGCGCGTCAGCAACCCCAACCGCTCCGTCGTGAGCGTTGACGCGTTGCTGACGGTAAGCTGCCTGGGAAACGCAATCGCTGTTGCACTCGACATACCTGTCTTGCCCAGCAGCGTCACCAACAACTCCGTCCTGGACTACACTATCTCCGGCACTGGCAAGATCTCCGGCGCGGCCTGGCTGAACAAGCTGGGCGGCAGCACGCTGACTCTGAGCACCATTAACGATTACACCGGCCCCACGACGGTTAGTGAGGGCGCTTTGTTGGTGAACGGAGCCATTGGCAGCGGGGCGGTAACAGTCGAGGGCGCCGGCACCCTGGGCGGCAACGGCGCCATCGGCGGCAACATCACGGTCGAGAGTGGCGGCCTGCTCGCCCCGGGCGCCTCGATCGGAACTATCGGGACGCTGACGGTCGGCGGCAGGAATGTGACACTCAAGGGCGGCAGCATGACGGCGGTGGAGGTCAACCGCTCCGGCCTCGTCAGTGACCGGGTAACCGGAATCGGCACGCTCACTCAAGGCGGCATCCTGCAGGTGGCCAACACCGGCGAGGCGCTCGAGATCGGCGACAGCTTCCCGCTGTTGTCGGCTACGACTTACAGCGGCGAGTTCGCCCAGATCAGCCCGGCCAATCCGAACGGTGACGAGGAGTTAGCCTGGGACAGGCTCCTGCTCAAGACGGCCGGCGTGCTCCGGGTTCACCATGTCCCCTTCGCCACCAACAGGATGCTCTACCGCGCCCAGGGCGTGTCGCTCAAGATCCGGCTCAACACGCTGTTCCCCACGAACGATCCGTTGGACCATGAGTTGGTAGCGCTGGCGAGTCATACCCCTGGGTTGCAGGGGGCGGGCATCAGTAACAACGCGACCCACCTGTTCTACTACCCGACCAATCACAACCACGATTCGCTCAACTACACAGTGTCGGACGGCCGTGGGGGCGAGCGGACGAAGGAAATTGCGATCTATGTGACCAACTGGGTGGGGAGCGTGACGATTGCGGACAGTGGCGGCCCCCAGACGGTGAGTTTCTATGGCATTCCCGGCTACGAGTATATCATCCAGCGGTCGCCGGATTTGGCCGTTTGGAGCGACATAAAGACGCAGGTCTGCGCCACCAACGGGTTGTATCAGTTTACGGAAACGCCTCCTCACAGCCCGACGTTTTACCGGGCGCGCACTCCCTGAGCGGGCCCACATGCCGCGACGCTGCCCGCTGACGCCCGCCGGCGGCTTGCCATTCCTTGCTTGCGTCCCTGCGGGGCCTCGAGTAGAAGTGACACGTTGTTCCCGCCGGGAGCCGGTGGCTCCGGTGGGCTGTTAGTTAGTCTCTATGCTTGGCTGCAAGAATCTTAGTATGAACGCACTCAGTTTCTCCCCTGCTACCCTCTCTGTTCTGGTCGGATCGTGCGTTACTGGTGCGATCGCCACAGCCGCCCCTTTCAGCGGGGGCGATGTTAACCTCGGCAACCTCTATCGCGTCTCGAAGGCCCAGTCGCGCTCCATTAGCCCCGAGAATTTCACCGGCGAGAAGGGCAAGGCTGGCATGGCGACCGAGGGGACCGGCAAGGGCGCGGCGCGGGATTTGGGGCAGGGCTGGAAGGTCTCCCCCTCGGTCCGTATCAAGGCCAAGACGACCTTTACGCTGGGCGAGATCAAAGGACCGGGCTTCATCCAGCAGATTTGGATGACGCCCACCGGCAACTGGCGCCGCTCGATCCTCCGCTTCTACTGGGATAACGAGACCGAGCCGTCCGTCGAGTGCCCGGTCGGCGA
>CAZHEW010000536.1:0-2495 GCA_964531815.1 uncultured Verrucomicrobiota bacterium | reverse complement strand
GCCAGTTCGCGTAGAGCTTGGCCCGCGGCAGCGCGCCGGTGAAGTCGAAGACGGCATATTGGCCGTCCGGCTTGACCACCGCAGTCAGCATTTCCAGGGTGTTTGGCCTGGTGATGCCGGGCTTTGCCTCGATGTCGAACCGGGTGACAATGCGGAAGCGGCGCTGGACCGGGTCAACCTCTTGATTGAGCACGTTCAGGAACCCGGCCGCGCCGAGCAGGTAACGGGTGTTGGTAAGCTGCCAGCGCCGAGCCACCCGAAACAGCGTGTTGGTGGTGTCCTCGAAGGCCAGCGCGGATTCGAAGGCAATGTAGTCCACCGGCATGCGCGGCATCATGACGATGTCGAGCGACTGGATGTTGTAATAGGGGAAAAGCTGCTGCTTCCACTCGATGTCGTAAAGCTGGTGGAAGAGGGCGTATTGCTGGGGCGGCGGAAACGGCAGCACTGCCGCCCGGTGTTCGCAGGGTTTGTCGCGCAGGAAATCTATCACCGGATTGGTGGCGTATTTCCGTTCCCAGTTCCATGAGATGACCCAGGGCATGTTGGCCCAGCCCAAATCCGCCACCAGCAGAACCCCCAGCAGAATCCCGCCCAGCCTCGCCCGCCGCCCGCTGAAGTACCCGCTCAGGACCAGTATCATGAGGCCGCTGGCCAGCACGAGCAGAACCAGAAACCAGGCGGCTTGGCGGATGCTGAAACCGGCGATCTCGCCGGCCATGCCCGCATCAAACTGAACGTCCTGCAAATAGGCCACCAGGCGCTCTCGCGAGCGGGAGTAGATGAACCATCCCACAACGCCTGCAGCCAGCGCGATGGCCGAGCCGCGCACCCAGTTCTTCTCGAACGTCGCGGCCTTTGCCCACCAGCCTCGCAGTTGCGAGGGCAGGTCCCGCAGGACTGCTCCGGGCGCGTCCATGCACTTGCGGCTGATGCCGTGCACGCCGTAGGCGAACAGGATGACCATCGCCCAGTCAACCACGTGGAAGAACTTGGCTGGATTGCGCATGGTGGAAGCGAACGGCAGGGCGTAAAAGAACTGGTAGAAAGGCGCGAAGCGGCCCAGGCCGATCAGGAAAGCGATCAACGCCACACCGCTCCAGAACCAGATCAACTTCCGCTCCGGCAGCGGAAACACCGAATGCTCCCGCCGCAGGGTCTGCAGAGCTGTCCACAGCGCGATCATCACCACCAGCACCCCGGCGTAAACGCCCCCGCCGCCATACCGGATGAATCCCGCGGGCGGCTCGCCTTCCTTGCCAGAGGCAAAGTACCTGTCCCATGCCGGATCGCGTCCGCCGGCGCCCCAGTAGTTTCCTCCCCGGTAATAGTCCCGGAGGCCCTCGGGCAGGTTCATGGGCGTATCCATCCGGTAGCCAAACAAGCCGGGCACAATCAGGCTGAGGGTCTCGCGTTTCGGCATGCTCCATTGCGTCGCCTCGTCCCAGCGGCGGGCTTTGCTCCCCTCATCCTGTCCCATGCCGGCAACGCCCTTGATCTGCGTGCTGACCAGCGTGGTGACGGCCGAAGCGGCGATGAAGGCCGCGAACATGACCACCACCGCCAGCCGCCCAACGCCCTGGCCCAGTCGTTGCGCCGTCGTGCCCTCGCCGGCCAGCGCCTGGTAGATAACAAAGCCTGCGATGACCATGCTGAAGATGGCCCCGATGTCAAACGCTTCCATCACCCCCATGCCCACAGCCAGGCCGGCCAGGGCGACACGGAGCCAGCGGCGGGGAGATGACAGGTCGGCCAGCGCCGCCAGCGCCAGGAAGTCCAGTCCAAAGCTCAGTGGTTGAGAGGCCACACCCCAGCAGGCGGTGGAAAAGAAGTCCGAGTTCAAGGCGACGGCGATGGCGCCCAGAAAGCAGGCCAGCGGGGAGAACTTCCACTGGCGGAAGCACAGCCAGGCGCTCAGCCCGAGAAACAGAAGCGTAAATGGCGCATAGATCTTTGAGAAGATGAGCTTCCCGAAAACCAGGGCCAGCCCCTGCGAAATGTCCGGCGAGGCGCTGGGGCCGGCTCCGCCGATCCAGTTCAGGTCTCCCCAAAAGCCGAAGAAGCCCGAGGGCAAATCCGCGCTGCGCGAACTAATGGCGCCGAGGGGGCCGTCATTCGAAAAGACCGTGTGGCCCGGCTGCAACCCATCCCGGAAGAGCACCACCACCACCACCACCAGGCAGAGGGCGACCCAAACAAACTGCCGCAGGGCCGAGGGCGGCGCTCCCGCCCCGCTTTTCGATTGATTCATAGCGGCAAAGTGTTCTTCATTTCCACGTGAAAGAAAACAGAATTCTGGCCGCATGAAATGGCTGCGAGCAGCCTGGCTGGGCGTGGGGGATTTCCGGGGCGGGTGGCTTTGGGTGCTTGGCCTTTTTCTGGTCGGCCTGGGCGCGCGGCTGTGGCTGATTTGCCGGTTCGGCACCCCGCTACCGTTCTGGGACCAGTGGGAGGAAGCTCGCGTGGTTTACGTGCCGTTCTTTGCCGGGAACCTG
>CAZHEW010000535.1:0-2497 GCA_964531815.1 uncultured Verrucomicrobiota bacterium | reverse complement strand
AAGCTGGTCAACCGCCTGACTGTAAGCCTGTCGCGCCTGCGCCGACAGGTCACCCTGCGAATTACCAAGTCCTTTGGCCCTGCGCCGAACCCTTTGCGCCACGAGCGGGGACTGGACCTGGCGGGCCTGGATTACGCCGGCTACACACAATACACCACCCTCGAGTTCTGCGGCCCAGGGCCGGGCGCCGCCGCCAATGTCGGCCTCTGGAACCTGGTGCAAATGCCTCACGGCGGGGACCTCTTGATCCCCACCTATTCCCGAACCGAGCCCCTGCGGGTCTTCGGCTCCATCCCGGACAAGGACCTTCTGGTCTCCGACCGCCTCGTGCGCTACCGCATGCGCCAGAAGGGCGAGCACAAGATCAGCCTCCGCGCCGTCGGCACTTGTGGGCGGGTGGGCTATCTCTATCGCGGTGCGGAGGACTGGTGCCTGATCGTCAGGAACTTTGCGGTCAATCCGTCCGGCGAGTATGTGGATGTGCCGTGGAATGACACCGATTACCGCGGTTTCTCCACCCAGGCCTGCAACGTGAACAGCGGTCTGGGCCGATTCAGCGAGCTTGAATATCACATTCCCGCCATTGGCTGTGACACCGGCCGCGTGCGCTGTGATGACGAAGCCCAGGTCTGGGCATTCCGGGGGCCGTATCCGCGGATCGCGCGCGTTTGCAGGCTGCTGGTCGGGTGATTGCCTGAACTGGCGTGAGGAATGAAACTGCCGCCGCGGTGCGTTTGGGAAACACAATAAACCAAGCCGCCCCGCGACGGCTGAGCCATATTCCTGTTAACACCCCACCCGGGGAATAGTTGCGGTGGCAGTTGCCGGATTGATGCGGGCAGTTCCCCGGGCATTGGCCTGGCTGCGGCGGCTGAAAGACCTGGCCGGGAGGCTGGCGCCTGGTGTTGGCAGGGGGTGGGGATGGCTTGTCGAGGAATGCGCGAAACGCAACCCTCCTGCAGGCCGGGGAGCAGCGGCAACAGCCGTCTTTTCCGGAGGTTGACGGCGCCGGGCTGCCTGGCTGTTCGGACGGCGATGCCGCCGGGGCTCACCGGGGCGGTCTCGGAGAGTTGCCTGGTATGGCGATGAAGGCGATGAGGGCGCCGACAAGCAAGACCCCCGCAATGACATAGAGCGAAATCGAGGGGTCTGCCGAAAAGGCCTTTGTCCAGACCGGGATGTTGGGACCGATGTAACCGCCCAGGTTGCCGACCGAATTCACTATGCCGATCCCGGCGGCGGCGGCTGTGCCGGCCAGAAAGGCCGAGGGCACCGGCCAGAAAATGGGCATCGAACCAATGACGCCGAGCGTGCCGATCGCCAGGAAGACTATCGCCAGGACAGGTTGATCGCTGAAGACCGCGCTCAACACCAGGCCCAGGGCGCCAGCGCCGACGTTGAACACGTAATGCAGGCGGCGCTCGCCGGTGCGGTCGGAACTCCGGCTCAGCCAAACCATGCCCACGATCGCCACGGCGTAGGGAATGGCAGTGATCAGACCAACGTTGAGGTAGCCCTGGACGCCCATCGCCTTGACAATCGAGGGCAGCCAGAAAGAAATCCCATACAAACCGATCATGAGCGTGAAGTAGATGGCGCACAGAGCATAAACCCGGACGCTCTTGAACGCGTCGAGGAGCCTGAATTGATGCTTGCGCCGATCCTCGGCGTCGAGGTTCTGGGCCAGCAGGGCTTTTTCCGCCGTGCCCAGCCACTTGGCCTGGGCGATGCCGTTGTCCAGGTAGAACCAAACCCAGATCCCGACCAGGACAGAAGGCAGCCCCTCTACCAGAAACAGCCACTGCCAGCCGGCCAGGCCGAGGACGCCCGAGAGCGAATCCATGATCAGGCCCGAGATGGGGCTGCCGATTACACCAGACACCGCGATGGCCGAGACAAACCACGCAATCCGCGTGGACCGCAGCCTCGAAGGATACCACAGCGTCAGGTAGAAGATGATCCCCGGGAAGAACCCCGCCTCCGCCACACCCAGCAGGAAGCGCAACCCGTAGAACGCCCATTCGCTTTTGACCCACATCATCGCCGAGGAGAGAATCCCCCACGAAACCATGATCCGGGCGATCCAGGTGCGGGCGCCAAACTTCTTCAGCAGCAGGTTGCTGGGGACCTCGAACAGGAAGTAGCCGACGAAGAAGATCCCCGCGCCGGTGCCAAAGGCCACGTCGCTCAATGCCAGATCCTGCAGCATCTGCAGCTTCGCAAAACCCACATTCACCCGATCGAGGTAGGCAAGAATGTAACAGAGAAACAGGAACGGAAGCAGCCGCCAGTCCACCTTGGCATAAGTCCTGGCCTCGAAGCCCGGGGCGTCGGCTGCGGTCGAAGTAGCCGGGAGCGGATTCACAAGCGGCTTTGTAGGACATTGCGGGCGCGAACGCAAGCAGCCCGATCTTCTTTGAGTAGTCTGCCTCCGACACGATTCAGTCAAGGCCGCCATTAACAGATCGTAGTGCTCGGCCAGCGTCGAGGTCGGGTA
>CAZHEW010000534.1:0-2506 GCA_964531815.1 uncultured Verrucomicrobiota bacterium | reverse complement strand
CAGCCGGCCGCCGCGCCGGCCCCCGCCGGGAGGAAGTAGGGCCGCGGTTTGGGCGTGGGCGGGGGCGCAAATCAGTTTTTGCATGCCCTGCGCCCTGCGCTTGATGTCCGACTTTGGCCTTTTGGCCGGCAACTCCGGCTGCTAACTTGCGGTCGTGCGGCGACTCTTCTCTTGGCGTCCATCCTGGTCTGACCTTCTGCACTTGGTAGCGATCTGGGTCATCGTCGTGGTGGTGTGGGGGGTGGCGAATGACCGTCTGAGCCCCGGTTCCTGGCGCGTGCCTCTGGGCTATTCCGGAGATGGACTCCAGATGCTCACCTGGATTCGGGCCGCCTCGGAATTCGAGTATGTGCCATTCCTCAGCCGGGTCAACCACCGGCTTGGGGCGCCGTACTATGCCAACTGGGATGATTACCCGATGTACGAGCCGGTGGTGACGTTCCTGATGGGGATGGCGGCGCGGGCCGGCGACCTGATCACCGCCTCGAACCTGGGCATCCTGGCCAGTTTCCTGGCGTCGGCCACTTCTTTCTATGGGTGCTGCCGGATGCTGCGCTGGCGGCGGGAGTGGGCGGCGGCGGGGGCGTTGCTCTTCGCTTTCACCTGGTATCACAGCGGGCGCGGGCTGGGGCATTTGCTGCTGAGCTACGACTACACGGTGCCGCTGGCGGTGCTGAGCGTGTGGCTGTTGAGCGCCAGCCGGCGTGTGCGCCTGGGCGGCGGCGTTTTCTGGCTGGGCGCGGTGACGGCGTTGCTGCTGGGGATGGGCAATCCCTACAACCTCAGCATGTGGGCGCAGTTTCTCTGTTTGGGGCTGGGAGTGCGCTACCTGCTCCAGCGCCGGAAAGCTGACCTGGCGGCGGGAGCGATCCTGCTGGCGGTGGCCGCGGCGGGATTTCTGGCGGTCAACGCGCACCACATCTGCCACGGGTTGGCGCACGGGCAGAATCAGCTTGCGGTGATCCGGCCTTACAAACAGCTCGAACTCTACGCGCTCAAGCCCCTCGAACTGGTTCTGCCGCCCTGGCAGCATCGCCTGAGCTGGCTGAACGACATCTCGCGCGAGTATGCGGCGGCGGCCTGGGTGCAGGGCGAGATGTTCTCGCCTTACCTGGGCATTGTGGGGGTGATCGCGCTGGTGTGGCTGGCGGTCGAGTTCGGCCTGCGCGTGCTGAACCTGCGAACGGCGCCCCGGCGCCTGCCCAGCCATGCGCCGCTTTGTTTGTGGGTGACGCTCTACGCGGCCGTCGGCGGGGCAAACTGCCTGCTGGGGCTGGTGTTCGGGCTGCTCTATTTCCGCGGCGGCAACCGTTACAGCATCTTCATTTCGGCCATCGTCCTGTTCTTCCTCGTGTCGCGCATGAGCCGGCTCGCGCGGGCCTGGTCCCGCGCAGCCAGCTACGCCCTGGCCGCCGGCGTGGCGGGGCTCGGCTTGCTGGACCAACTGCCGCCGCCGTCCAAAGAGGCCACACTGGCGCTGGCCCGGGCGGTGCAGAACGACCAGCGGTTTTGTCGCGCCCTGGAGGAGGCGCTTCCGGCCGGGGCGATGGTCTTCCAGTTGCCGCTGATGAACTTTATTGACGGCGACCCCATCGGGGACATGCTTTCCTACGAACACGTCCGCCCCTATCTGTGGACGGAACATCTGCGGTTCAGCGCGGGTTCGGTGCAGGGGCGGCCCCGGGAGGAGTGGCAGGAGCAGGTCGCGGCCCTGCCGATTGAGCAGTGCGCGAGGCAGATCGAGCAGTATGGGTTCGCCGGCCTCTATTTCAACCGCAAGGCCTACACCGACCGCGCGGCGGCGATGCTCGCGGAACTGGCCCGGCGCGGGTGGTCGCGGGTTGTGGCGGATGAAGCCGGAGAGCAAGTCTGCGTGTTGCTCAACCCGTCACCGCGCCCGGCGCGGCCGCGCGCGGAGGATGCGGCGCACATTGTTTACCGGGGCAACTGGTCATTCGGCACCTATGGGCTGCGCGACCGCGGGCCCCGGCCGGCGCGCTGGGCGTGCGCGAGCAGGGCGTCGCTCTGCTTCGTCAATGACAGCCCGCAGCCTGGGTCCTTTCGTATGACCGCCATGGTGGCCGCCTCGACCGCTCGCCGGGTGGATGTGCTCTTTGGAGGCCAGACCATTTGGAGCGCGCAACTGGAGCCCGGCGAATCTCAGCCGCTGGACCTGCGCCTGGTTGCGCGGCCGGGGCGCAACTACCTGCGCTTCCGAAACGACCGCCGGCCCGAACCTCCGCCGGGACAACCGCAGGCCGTGCGGGTGGCCCATTGCCTCGTTGACCTCCGGATCGTCAGAGACCCGCCTGCCCGGCATTGACACGCTGCCCCTGGAAACGGAGCCGGGGCTCCTATCCGCTCGGCCTGGGCGTGGTCTTAGCCGGCCACGTCTTCCTCGTTCGCTGGCCTGCGTTTCAGGCTCTCCGCTTCCCCTTTGCCGCCAGCCCTTTCACCACCCCGCGCATCCACTCGACGCTCTTGCGGGTGTTCTCGTCCGAGCCGT
>CAZHEW010000533.1:0-2519 GCA_964531815.1 uncultured Verrucomicrobiota bacterium | reverse complement strand
CCCTGTATCGAGAAGGCCACCAGCGCCAGCCCGAGCGACACCAGGAACTGCATGGAAATGATCCAGAAGCGTTTGGTGCGCGTGATATCCACGAACGGGCTCCACAGCGGCTTGATGACCCACGGCAGGTAGAGCCAGCTTGTGTAGAGGGCAATGTCGGTGTTCGAGATGCCCAGCCGCTTATACATGACCACGGACATGGTCATGACGATCACGTAAGGGATGCCCTCCGAGAAGTAGAGGCTGGGCACCCAGAGCCACGGGTTGCGCGAGGTGTGCTTGGGCTCTGCGGGCTTGGGTTTGGTCGGAGCAGTATTAGCGGCTGTCATGTTGTTGCGGCACTCCTTGTAACAGCAAAGAAGAACGCGCGGCAAGCAGAGATTCCGGGCCGTTCCGGGGCCGCCCCGCGCTCTCAGCCAGGCGCCGGGGCATCCGGCGATTCAAGCTGCGGGCGGGGGCGGATCAACAGCACGGTCACGACAGATAGCACCGCCACGCTCGCGAATGCGCCAAAGATGAAATGCAGCGGCACCTGGTGGTCGCGCATAATACCGAAGCCCCAGTCGGCGATGCCGCCGCAGCCGATGCTGACCAGGTTCATGATGCCGTAACCGGTCGAGCGCAGCTCGGGCCGCGTAATCTGGCAGAGGATGGGCATGTTATTGCAATCAAAGAATCCCCAGCCCAACCCGAAGAGGAGCAGGAAGGCGATGGCCACCCAGAGCGCGCCCGTCTGCGGCGAATACCCCACGCCGAACATCGCGGGGATGATCAGGCTCATGCCGATGGCGCTGGTATAGATGCGCCCGCGCCGGGTTCGGCGCGTCCAACGATCCGCCAGCCATCCGCCGGCCACCGCGCCGAAGATGGCGGCGACCTGCCAGAACAGGGTGGCGGATACGCCCGCCTTGCCCTGGCCGATCTGGAACTCGGTCTTGAGGATGGCCGGCATCCAGTCGCGCACCACCCAGCCGGCCAGTGCCGGCAGGGTGAAGTACAGGACCAACAGGATGAACGAGCCGTTGGTGAGCAGCTCCCGCAGCGCGCCCAGCGGCGTGACCACCGAAGGCCCGGCATTGGAAACCTGGCGCACCGGATTGCGGATGAGGAAGAACAAAGGCAGCGCATACAGGAGCCCCACCCAGCCGCACAGGCTGAAGGCCCAGCGCCAGCCATGATCCGGGCTGTCCGCTACGTAACCGCTGAATCCGCCGACGATGACGCCCACGTAGATGCCCATCTGGTGCGCCCCGACGGCGCGCGACCGCGTCGGCCCGACGTGATAATCCGCAATCAGCGCCAGCGCCGCCGGGATGTAGAACGCCTCGCTGATTCCCATCAACGCCCGCGTGAGCAGCAACTGCTCGTAGGTGGTGACATGCCCCGTGAACCACGTCACCGCCGACCACACGAACAGGCTCGCCACGATAACATGCCGCCGGCTGTAGCGGTCGGCGATGTAGCCGCCAATGGGGCTCAGCACCGCGTACACCCATTTGAAAAGGGCGAGAATTGTGCCCCAGTGAGCCTCCGACCCGACGCCCGCGACGTCGTGCATGACCGAGAACTTCATCGCGGCGAGCATCTGGCGGTCGAGGTAGTTGAGCAGCGCCACCGGTACCAGCAGCGCCACGACGAACCACCCATAGCCGCGCCAATGAAACACTGACTTCATGCGGCGCAGTATCTGGCCGCAAGCAGCGCGTGGTCAATTCTGATGAGAGAATCGAGCACGGATACAACCGCACCTGCCGGCGGAGTCCCTTCGAAGTGCCCCGTGTCGGTCCTTCCCTTGCCCCGAGGCAAGTTCGATGAGCCGATCCCCCTTGTTACCGTCACTTTTTCGGCAAGGCCCGCGTCGCGCCGGTGGAAATGCCCCCGTCCACCAGCAGGGTTTGGCCGGTGATGTAAGCGCTGGCATCGGAGGCCAGAAACACCACCGCGCCTTCCAGGTCCTGGGGCTGCCCGGGACGCTTGAGCGGGATGCGGTCGCAGAGGTATTCGACCCATTCCTGGTTTTCGTACATCACGGCGTTCTGCTTGGTCTTGAACCAGCCGGGGGCGAGGCAGTTGACCGTGATGCCGTGGACACCCCAATCGTCGGCGAGGCTCATCGTGAGCTGTTTGACGCCGCCGCGGCTGGCGCCGTAGGGCCCGAGGCCGGCGTAGCCGGAGACGCAGGTGACGGACCCAATGTTGATGACGCGGCCGCGCTTGCGCGGGATCATGTGGCGCGCGACGGCTTGCGAAACGAAGAACGTCCCCCGCAAGTTGGTGTCCAGCACCAGGTTCCAGTCGTCCCAGCTCACATCGAGTGCCGGCTTGCGCACGTTGCAGCCGGCGTTGTTGACCAGCACGTCAATCTTGCCGTAGTGCGCTGCGGCGGCTTCAACCATGGTCTGGATGCTTTTCAGGTTGCGGACGTCCAGCGGCAGGGGCAGCGCGCGGCGGCCCATGGCCTCGACCTCGGCCTGGAATGGAGCCAGCGCCGCCGGCTCGCGGCTGGTGATGACGAGGTC
>CAZHEW010000532.1:0-2523 GCA_964531815.1 uncultured Verrucomicrobiota bacterium | reverse complement strand
GCAGCGCGAACCAGAGCCCGGCGGTGCCGACCATCGCTATGGTCGCCGGGATCCAAAAGCAAAACCGCCAGGCGCCGGCCCCGAAGTTGCCCATGATGTACCCGCACAGAATAACCACCAGGCCCGCGCCGATGGAATGCGACATGTTCCACACCGACATCTTTGTTGCCAGCTCTCTGGGAGGTATCCAGTGCGTCAGCAGGTGTGTGCATGGCGGCACCCCCATGCCCTGCAGCCAGCCGTTCAGCACCCACAGCAGCCCCATCACCATAATCAAAACCGAGGTGAACTCCCTGCCGCTCATCTGCCCCGAGATCAGGGCGGCGGCATCGGCGCTAAACCCGAAGGCGAAGTTCACCAGGGCGCAAAGCGTAAGGCCGACCACCATGAACACGCGCCCGCTGACCCGGTCGGCAATGAAACCGTTGGCAAACCTCGAAAGCCCGTAGATGAGGCCATTCAGGGTGAGAAAGAGTCCCAGGTTGACCTTGGTAATTCCCAGCTCGGATTCCATGCCCGGCATGGCCAAACTGAAGTTCTTCCGGACGAAGTAGTACAGGGCGTAGCCGACGATGGTTGCGAGGATGGTTCGGCGTTGCCAGTACCTGAACCGTTCTGTCTGCACCGCGGCAGACCGCTCCGCTACCGGGGCCTGGGGTGCGACAACCGCCATCTAGGTGTGCGAACTCCTCTCCAGGCAAAACGAAGGCATAAATGCTGGCCAGCCTGCCGCCAGGTCGCTGCATCCGCCAGCCAGTGAATACATATCATCCACTTCTAGCGCAGTAGGGTGCGCAGCACAAGCCGCGAGCGCCAGTCCATCCTTGCCTCAGGCCGCGGTTGAGCCTCCCAACAGCCAGCCTGCCCTTCAATCAACACGCAAGTGAGTTCGGTTTGTTACCCCAGTAACGCGTTTTGTGGACCTATACAGGGTGAGATGAAGATGAAACGCATCAGCAACAGCGGCGAGCTTGGAAGGAGTGCCCGGGCATTGACCCGCTTGGCACGGCCCGAACCCTCCAAGCGGCCAATATGCCCCCGCCCCGGCCTGTTGGCGTTTGGTGCGGGATATCCAATACTCGGGTCAGGCCACGCGGAACGGGCATGTTCATGCCCGGGGCCTGGTGATAGTGCGTTGCCGCAAGCCGGCAGCGATCCCCTTGCGCACTCCTGCCATGTTCTCGCGCAGCGAACCTGCTTTGTGGAAGAGGCTGCTGGAACCCAGCACAAGGATGTCTGCGCCAGCGGCCACCATGCGCGGCACATTCTTGAAACTCACGTTCCCATCAACCTCAATGCGAATGCGGCGGCTGGAGCGATCGAGCCAGGCGCGGCAATCGGCGATCTTGCGGATTGCCCCCGGAAACATCGCCTGGCCCGCAAAACCGGGATTGACGGTCATCAACAGGATGTAGTCCAGCGACCCCAGGATTCCCTCCAGCGCCTTAAGCTTGGTGGCGGGCTTCAAGGCTACGCCAGCTTGGATGCCGTGCCTGCGGATGCGACGGAGGGTCTGCTTCAGGCAGGGGCACGCTTCGGCGTGGACTGTGATGGCCTGCACCTTGATCTTCGCCAGTTCCCGCACGAAGAAATCACTGTTTTCGACCATCAGGTGGACGTCGAAGGGCAGCGCGGTCTTTGGGCGCAGCGCCCGGAGGACCTCCAGCCCGAGAGGCATATTGGGGACGAAATGGGCGTCCATCAGATCAAAATGCAGCCAATCAACTTTCAGGTGTTCCAGCCGGCGAAGCTCGAGCTGCAGGTGGCACGGGTCGGCGCACATCATCGAGGGCGCCAGCAGCACAGGGGTGGCCGAGGCGGTTATCGCCAGGCGGACAAGTTGTCGTTGGAACGGAGGTTGATGCATCGCTGCTGCCAAATTGGCCGGAGGGCCGAAGCGTTGGCAAGCACGCAACGCTCGAAACCGGGCAAGGCTTGGGTTAACGGGGCGCTGAGCATCAATCAGGGCGACGCCAATCAGAGGGGTCTTGGCGCTTGTATTGGCTGGAGCATCTGGTACACACAACGCATGAGATCCTTGCGTGGATTGGTTTGTGGTGTTGCGCTTGGCGCAATGTGGGTCAGCCCGGTGGTTCCGGCTGCCGAGCCCGTTTGGAATATTCGCGATATGCCGTTGGAGCGGGTTTCAGTGGTCGCGCATCGCGGGGCAGGGGACCTGGCGCCGGAAAACACAATGGAGGCGCTGGAGTTGTCGTGGAGCATGGGCTGCATTCCGGAGGTGGACGTGCGGACCACCAAAGACGGGCACCTGATGATGTTCCACGACAAGAACTTCGCGCGAATCATGCCCAACGCACCGCCCGAGGTGAAGAAGAAGCGGCTCGAAGACCTGACTCATGAGGAAGCCAAGCAACTGGATGTCGGGGCGTTTCGAGGTCCGCAGTTCGCCGGCCAGCGGATCGTGAGCCTGGCCGAGATTTGCGCGGCGCTCAGGAAGGACCTGAGACGCTCGGCGTATATTGATGTCAAGAACGTGGATTTTGCGAAGATGGCCAAAGAGAC
>CAZHEW010000531.1:0-2527 GCA_964531815.1 uncultured Verrucomicrobiota bacterium | reverse complement strand
AAGCGCCGATCGGCGAAGATCCGGACAAGCGGGACTACATCGTTTCTAATGCGCGCATTGCTGCGGCGGGCTTCAAGCCTGAGTGGGACCTTGACCGCGGCATCCGTGAGCTCATCAAGGGGTTCACCATCCTGCGGAACAGCCTGTACTCCAACGTCTGAGGGCGGGTATGAATTTGGAGCTGAGCCAGACAGTGGCGGTGGTGCTGGCGGGCGGGCTCGGGACCAGGGTGGCGCACCTGCTGCCGGGCGTGCCAAAACCGATGGTGTCGGTGTCAGGCAAGCCTTTTCTCGAATGGGTGGTGCGCTGGCTGGCGCGGCAGGGAATTCGGAAGGTTCTTCTTTCCACCGGCCATCTCGCTGAGGTGGTTGAATTGTATTTTCGGTCCCAGCCCGTCGCAGGAGTATCAACACGCTGTGTTGCTGAAAACCGGCCGCTGGGGACCGCAGGAGGCTTCCTGAACGCGGCGCGATTTTCCGCTGAGACGCCACCGGCCTGGCTGGTCGTGAATGGAGACTCCCTGGTTTTCGCCAATCTGAGGGACGCAGCGATGGAGTTGAGCAGTTGCGCTGTCGCCGGGGTAGTGGTGGGGGGCGCGGTGCCGGATGCCGCGCGGTACGGTACGCTGGTGATCGGGCCGGCAGGCGAATTGCGAGGGTTTGCGGAGAAACAGCCCGGAAGGGGAGTAATCAACGCCGGGATCTACCTCTTGCGAGACTCGCTGGTACGTCAATTCCCCAACAAGGTCCCGCTGAGTTTCGAGCAAGAGGTGTTTCCGGGGTTGCTAGCGCGCGGTTTTTCGCTCAAAGTCTGCGCGGCGGACGCGCCATTTCTCGACATTGGCACGCCCGAAACGCTGCGGCAGGCTGAATCGTTCGTCAACCAGAACCGCGCGCAGTTCTGCGATTAGGCCAGACATCATGAAAGGGCTGAATCAGAGCCGGGAAACTGTTTTTGCTACGCCGTGGTTCCAAGTCCTGGCCGAACAGGCCCAAGGCGGAGGCCAACCCCATTATGTTATTCAGGGGCTCGACTTTGTTGTGATCGTGGCGATGACACCACAGGATCAAATCCTATTGGTGCGCCAGTTCCGCGTGGCAGCGGGCGGGGTTACGCTGGAGTTACCCGCGGGTCACATAGACCCAGGCGAAACGCCGGAACAGGCGGCGCGCCGCGAATTGCTCGAAGAGACAGGTTACGAGGCGGGTAATATCGAGTTGCTGGCGAGCCTGTCACCTTCAGTGGCTCGATTCACCAACCGCATGTGGTGCTTTCTTGCCGCTGGGGCCGTGCCGGCTATCGGCGCGAACACCCAACGCGAGGCTGGCGTGGATTTGATCCTCTATGACCGAGGCGCTCGGGAACTGATTGGGGAGAAGGACTTCTACAGCGCACCGAATTATGCGGCGCTGCTTGTCGCGGTGTTGCGAGGAAGACTGAAGGTCTGAGGCCATCGCCGCTGGAAGTGGCAAGGGCATCAAGCCGGAAAACCCCCGGCCCACGCTGATCGCTGAGTTTGCCCCGGCCGTCGGGGAAAGCAGGGGAGAGGTATCGCATCCCCATCACTTGTTGGTATTCTGGCAGGAGGACCTGCACTTTGTGTGAGGCTTCCGCCCTGTCGCACCCGCCACGGAGCCCAAGTAGCAGCCCTGGCCCTAGCCTTCCCCTCAGCCCTCCGGCCACAGACACCTCAGTCGGCCAGCACGTTTTCGTAGTCCAGGGCTGGGGCCACATCGTCATACGAAAGGCCATCATCCATGAAACTCCTCGATACCCCGCGCACCGGAAGACTCGGCTCGCACATCTTCTACCCCTCGCCCTACGGGCGGTGCTGCCGGACCCTGACGGTGCCGCACGATCCCAAAACCCCGGCCCAAAGCCGCGCCCGGGCCATCTTCGGCTCCTGCTCCAATGCCTGGGGCTGGACTCTGACCGAAGCCCAACGCCAGCGCTGGGTCAGCGCCGCCCAAACCGCCCCCAGCCGGTCAGCGGTCAGAAAGTATTCATCGTGACCAGCCAGACCAAGAGCGGCTGGAAAGGTGAGGAATGTTCGCACAGCGCGATTGTTCCGCCGCCGCCCGAGACCGGCAGCCAGCAAGCCACTGGAAAAGAGCGAGTTACGAAGTCGAAATCCGCGTCAGCTCCGGAGTCCGCCGCCGCCCCCGCCAAGGTCATTTCGTCGGTCCGCCGAAGCGTGTACAAGGGGAGCACAAGGGATGCACGGCAGGAGCACGAGGGGCTGGAGCGTGAGCACCCGGTGAGCATCCCTGGTACACCCCTTGTACACGGCATATTGGGGGCGCTGCGGAAGCTGGGGAGGCTGGGGGAGGTTCGGGATAGCCGGGGCGGGCGCCTGATGAGTACCCCGAGCCTGGACGGGCCTTCTATGTGCCGGCCGAGATCATTGGAGCAGGCAACTTTGGTTCGTGGACCAGGCGGCTGAGCTCAATGGCTAATGCTGCCTGATAGATGAAATATCAAATCCCGATTCGCACCGACAATCGGGACATTGACCGGCCGGGCTTTC
>CAZHEW010000530.1:0-2528 GCA_964531815.1 uncultured Verrucomicrobiota bacterium | reverse complement strand
CTTCCGCGGCGATTTTGTGTGGGATGGCCTGGAGGAGCGCGATGGGGGGAAGCCTGGCAGCGGCGGATTCGCCGAGTGGGCGCCTTTCGCACCCCAGGTTGAGGTTTTCAGCCGGACTCGGGGGCGGTGTTTTCATGTGCGGCTGAGCGGCGGGCGGGCCGGGGTATTCGTGCTCTACAACCGCGGCGACAGGTGGGGGCAGAGCATCCGCGCGCATGAGCGCCACCACGTAGTGGCGCACATGCGACCCGCGTATGCGGATTACCGGCGGGCCGCGGCCGCGCTGGGGCGGGTGTGCATGAGCCGGCCAAGAGCCGAGTGGGTTGGCGCGGTCATACTGAACCAGTTGCGGGCGGAATACATCGCCCGCAGTTACCGGGATGCAACCCGCCACGATTGGGAGGCGTATGGTCGGAGGGCCAGCGCGGAGGTGCGGCGCGATGCGTGGGAGCGGGTGAGGACCTGGTCCAGGCGCTATGCGACCGCGCGCAAGGCGACCGCGGTTGCGCTTGCCGCCGGCCCGGCCGACTGAAGGGGCAACGTGCGCCGGCGGCGGAGACGTTGCAGCCGGTCCAGGACCTTGAGCCGTCCGCAATCCGGCGGCAAGGGGCGGGTTGTGCGCGGGAGGGCCGCATTTTGCGTGGGGTTCACTCGATGTGGCGCAGCGTTCCTGCGGAATTCAAGCGAAACCCCATTGGCACGATTTGTGTTAAGGAAGACGGTTTAATCATGAAACTGCGCGGTATGATGCTGGGCTTATCGTTTTGGCAGCCGGATTCCAAGGGTATTTTTCTCTTTCCATTTGACTCGCGGTGGAGTTTTCTGTAACCACCATCGGCTGCTTGCCGGTTGACCCAACCATGGCGGCCAAAGTTTTGTTGGCATCAAGCGACGACAGCAATGCTGAATACTAAGTCATTCTTAACGGTTGATTTTGGGGCGGGCAGTCTCAAGCTGGCCGAGTTCGAGGTCAACGAGGCGGGCGGGTTGCGCCTGAAGCAGTACGGCCTCAAACCGCTCGGAGCGGACGGGGCGCAGGAAAGCACCCGCGAGGCGGCGATACTGAAGGCATTGCAGGAGATGCTGGCCGAGAAGGGGATCAAGGCCAGGACGGTCAATGTCAGCGCCCCGGGTTTCCATGTCTTTTCCAAGTTCGTCAAGCTGCCGCCGGTGGAAGCCAGCAAGGTGACGCAGATCATTCAATATGAAGCCCAGCAAAACGTGCCGTTCCCGCTGGAAGAGGTGGTGTGGGATTACCAGATTCTGGGGACGACCGCCGGGGGCGAGCTGGAGGTGATGCTGGTCGCCATCAAGGCGGACGTGGTGGAAGGGCTGTTCCGGGTGACGGAGGCGGCGGGATTGAACCTGCAGTTGACGGATGTCTCGCCGGCGGCGCTCTGCAACGCGTTCCGCTACAACTATGGCGATCTGGAGGATTGCACGATGCTGCTGGACATCGGCGCCAAGACCAGCAACCTGCTGTTCTTCGAGAAGGGCAAGGTCTTTTCCCGCAGCATCAACCTGGGCGCGAACTCCATCACGCAGGACTTCGCCAACGAATCGAAGCTGAAGTTTGCCGCGGCGGAGAAGCTCAAGATAGATGAGGGATTCGTGAGCCTGGGCGGCGCGTATGAGGAACCGGAGAATCCGCACCAGGCGGCGATTTCCAAGATCGCCCGGCAGTTCATGACGCGGCTGCATATCCAGGTCAATCAGACCATGCAGTTCTACCGGGGCCAGCAGGGCGGCTCGGCGCCGCAGCGGCTGTTCCTGTCCGGCGGCGCGTCGGTGATGCCCTATACGGCTCAGTTCTTCGCGGAGAAGCTGAACGTTCCGGTCGAGTATTTCAACCCGCTCCGCAACATTCAGCTCGACCCGGCGCTTAACCTGGAGGAATTGGCGCGGGTGGCGCATTCGCTCGGCGAGGTTGTGGGGTTGGGGCTGCGCAACCAGGCGCACTGCCCGGTGGAGCTCAATTTGATGCCGGAGAGCACGCTCCGCTGGCAGAGCTTCAACCAGAAGAAACCCTATTTGCTGGCAACGGTCTGCAGCCTGGTGGCGGTGGTGGCGGCGATGGGGTTCCTCTTCGACAGGCTGGCCGGCGTCAAGAAGGAGGTCCTGGCCGCGGCGGAGAGCGACGTGCAGCCGCTGGAGACGAAGGATAGGAAGTTCAAGAAGGCCTACGGTGATTTGAAGAAGACGCAGGCGGAGGTTGATCAAGTCGTGAGCTGGATCCAGGACCGCTACTATTGGGCGGATGTGTTGAGCGAGCTCCGGCAGGTATTGGTGAGGGTGGAGCAGACAACCAAGAGCAAGCTGCGAAGCGACGCCGGCGTGTGGATTGAGTATTTGACGACCGCCACTCCCAGGTCGGTAGAAGAGGCGGGGCCGGGATTGGCGGCCGAGCCGCAGCCAGACGCCCCGTCTGCAGATGACGCTTTCAGCAGGCGCTATGCTCGGGAACTGTCGGCGGAGCCGGCGCCCGCGGGGGCAATACCCGCGCCGCCCCCTCCCACGGATGTCCCCAC
>CAZHEW010000529.1:0-2538 GCA_964531815.1 uncultured Verrucomicrobiota bacterium | reverse complement strand
GGCAACCTCCAGCGCTTCGCCGTTCCCGGCGAATTCCTCCAACTGCTCGAAGGGATATTCGAGGCCGGTGAGGGTGGAGACGAGTTTCCGCATGGACGCCGCTTTCGTGTGTTGCCCCCGAGTTGAGAGGATCTCGCGCGGCGTGTCAAGAAGGCCGGAGCACTGGCCGGGCCTCAGTTGTGCGAGGTTACCGGCCGAAACTTACTGTGCAGAGCCGCCTTGGCGCTCCAATCCTCAATGACGGTGCCACCGGCGTCTCATCGCCCCGTTCCTTAACAGAAACGCCAGGACTTGTCCGTAGGGCCCTTACAGATACACCTGCTTTGCAGTGAAGCCGCGCTTGCGCCGACCGGAAGGGATGGCCCGCTTTGACCACGGGCACATTCCGGCGCCTGCCCAGCCCCCTTTGTCTCCTTGACCCCAATCACCACAGCCGCTATTGGTTGTTCCATGACACATCCGATCTCACGGCGAGGCTTCGTCAAGTCCTCCCTGATCGCTTCTGCCGCCGTTCCGCTGGCTCTGCGCGGCCAAACCAGCCCTGCTCCCGAAACCTCCGCCGCGCCCGGCGCCCCCGCCGCCGCCCCGCAGCCGACGCTGCCGACGGGGAGAATCGCCGGTCAGGAATTCAGCCGCCTGATGCTCGGCGGCAACCTGATCGGGGGCTGGTCACATTCCCGCGATCTCGCCTACGTCTCCACCCTCGCGCGCCGCTATAACACCGAAGCCAAGATACGCGAGACCTTCGAGCTGGCCGAAGCCCACGGCATTACCGCCATCAACACCTGGGTCATGCAGGAGAACTCCCACCTCTTCAACCACTGGAAACGCGGCGGCAAAATGAAGTGGATTGCCCAGGTCCGACTCGACGCGGGCGGCGGCTATTCCCAGATCACCCGGGCGATTGACGAAGGGGCCGCAGGCGTGCACATCACGGGCGACACCGCGGAATCGCTTCTCGCGTCGGGTAAATTCGAGAAGGTGGGCGAGACGGTTGAGTTGATCAAATCGAAGAAACGCGCTGCCGGTGTCGCCGCCCACGATCTGCGCGTCATCGTCGAGTGTGAGAAAGCCGGCCTGGATGTGGACTTCTACCAGAAGACCTTTCACTCGCACGATTACTACACCGCCCCTCGCCCCGGGGAAAAGGACCCGATGGGCGCCAATGACAACTCCTGGTGCAGCGACCCCCAGGCCGTGATTGACTTCATGGCGAACGTCAAGAAGCCCTGGATCGCCTTCAAAATCCTCGCCGCCGGCGCCATCCATCCCCGCGCGGCTTTCCCTTATGCCTTTAACAACGGGGCGGACTTCATCCTGGTAGGCATGTTCGACTGGCAAATCGAGGAGGACGCCAAGCTGGCCCGCCGGGTTATTGCGGCGGCCACCAGCCCCGACTCCAGGCGCACCCGCCCCTGGTACGGCTGAGCGGGCGAATTTGCCCCGTGGGGCGCGTGATTTCTGAAAATTGTCCTTGCCTTCGGGCAGCCGCGGCCGCAGACTATCCTGTATCGGTGGCGGCGTGCCGTGCTGTCTCTCGGGCTTCGAGTGAATGGGTGAGGCAGATCGACCGTCATTGCTGTGCCATCTTATGCCGACAAAGACGACATCGGAAGTCAACGGGCACGCGGCGCCTCCCGAGCGCTTGCGGATGCCCGGGCTCCCCACTCTTAAACCAGACATGAACGCAAGGACTCCCAGGCTGTTTCCCCCGGTTAGCGCGCGGCCTGCGCGCGGTTTTACCCTGATCGAACTGCTGGTCGTCATCGCCATCATCGCGATCCTGGCGGCGCTGCTGCTGCCGGCGTTGTCGCGCGCCAAGCTCAAGGCGCAGGGCGTGCAGTGCATGAACAACCACCGGCAGCTCGCCTTCGCGTGGCGGCTGTACACCGAGGATAATGGCGACAAGCTACCCTATGCCAGCAGTTGGCCAGTCGGCACCTGGATGGCAGAGACCTGGTGCAACGGCAGGATGGATTTCACCGCCGGCAACCGCTCCAATTGGGATCCCACGGTGGACATTCACCGGAGTCCGTTGTGGCAGTATTGCGGGAAGAGCCTGGGCATCTTTCACTGTCCGGCCGACCGGGCCTACGTGGTTGTCGGCGGGGAGAGGAAGACGCGGCTGCGCAGTATGGCCATGAACGCGTATGTGGGGGGCTTTGCCGGCAAGCCCATCAAAACCGGCAACATGGAGGCTTACACGGTTTACACGAAATACTCCGCCTTGAGCCGGCCCGGAGCAGACCGGATTTTTGTGTTCATTGATGAGCGCGAAGATGCGATCAATTGGGGCAATTACCTCCAGGATATGTCTGGCTATTCGCCCAGCAATCCAAGGATGTACCGCTGGCTGGACCTGCCGGCCGCTTATCATGGCAACGCCGGCGGGCTTTCCTTTGCCGACGGCCATTCCGAGATCAAGAAATGGCGTGACGGTCGAACCTCGCGCCCGATCAAGGAGCAAGGCGTGATCTTTGACGGCTCCACCCCGATCCCCCAGGAGAACAACATGGACATCGGCTGGATGCAGGATCA
>CAZHEW010000528.1:0-2575 GCA_964531815.1 uncultured Verrucomicrobiota bacterium | reverse complement strand
AACCTATCCGCAACCAACTGGGTGGCTCTTGCTCCTGCGCTTGCCTTGACCAACGGCCAGTTTTGCGCACTCCTCCCGGCCACCAATACGACTGCCTTCTTTCGCCTCCAAAAGCACTGAATGCCCCGCTTGGATTCGTTGCGCCGCCCGGCAGAGCTGCATGGCCGGACCAATTTTGCTCTCGCCGCGTCAAAACGGCTCAGCCGTTCCCCAGTTTTGGAACGTTTCCCACAGTTGTTGGGTGCGGTTGAGTGCTCCGAGATTTCGAATGCGCTTGTCGGGAGGCTGGCGAATTCCAAACCCGAGGGGAGCATCCTTTGGCCGGATTTCATTCGCTCCTTGACAGGCGCCAGCCCGGCGGGTTGAGTTGAGCGCACTATTTCGCAATCACAGATGGTAATGACGATGCCGAACGACCCAGTTCCAGCGCCGACTTTCCGGCCGGCAGGTGGTCTGTCGGGGCGCGGCCCTCGCAGGGCTGGGTTTCTCGCGCTGGCGCTGTTCCTCCTGGTGCCGGGCGTCCGCGCGCAAAGCCTTCGCGTTACCACCTGGAACCTGCAACCGCCGCCCGCTCGCACCAATGCCGCGGCGACAAATGCCGATGGCATTCGTATTTCCTCCGCCGCTGCCGCGCTCAGGAAACTCAACCCGGATATCATCCTTCTGCAGCAGGTCACCGGCTGGGCGATGTGCGATACGCTCGCTCAGGCGCTCAAGCCCGCCAATTACAACGTCGTGGTCTGTTCTGCCTTTCGGGAGGCGCGAACCAACACTCTGCGCAGACAACAGGTGGCGATCCTGGCCAAGCCCAATGCCAGGGCCTACTTCTCATGGTCGGAACCCTGGCGCAACAGCGGGGCACCCGCCGCGCCAGGCGGGCTGGCCTTTGCCGCGTTCCGGGTTGGGAACCAGCGGATTGGCGTTTTCTCGGTTCAGGCCGGAATGTCAACTGTTGCCGCCGTGGGTAAGAAACGCGCTGCTCCCGCATCGGGACACCGCCTGACTGCTGCCGTTGGGCAATTGCTGACGCAGGTCCGCTCCGTCAACAACTGGCTTACTAACCAAGTGCGGGTGTGTGTCGTCGGCGGCACATTTGGCTTGGCGGCGGGCCAAACGAAGGCGCTGGAAGACCTGCCGCTGCAAATGTTACAGGATGCGGGTTTCGGTGATGTCTGCCAGAACCTGTCGGCGGCTGACAGGGCTACTCTGCGGGCTAGGGCCGGGCAAACTGGCCCCATCGCTGATTACATCTTTACCCAACCGGCCGGCTGCGCCACCAACTCCTCTATTCTGCATGTGGCGGTCTCCAGGCGTTATCCGGTCACTTGTGATGTAATGCCAGGTCCCCCGGTTGCCGCCGCCGCGCAGACGGCTCGCGTGGAACCTGCCCTGGCCCGCAAACCGCACTCAACACCGGGCCACGCCCCGCAGGCCACGGCTTCGCTCAGGCCCGAGGAAGCCGCCTCCGCCCTGCCTCAGCCCGGCGATCGTCCTTCTCAGCTATTCTGGCTTGCCGGTGTGGGGGGCGGCATGGCGGTCCTTGCCGCTTTACTCTGGATTGTGGCCAGGCGCAAGAGGTCGCTGCCGCCAGCCGGGCCTGTATTACTTACTGCGGGCGGCGAAGCACCGTCAGGGTACACGATGGTGTTGACATCGCAATCGGCCTCCGAAACTGCGTCGCCCAACGGCCAACCGGGGCGCGCGTCCCACCCGATCATCCGCGTGGAGGCGTTTGAGACAACGCACACCCAGACCGAGCTCTTGCGGCGGCGCGCGCTTGCGGCTGAGCAGCGAGCTGAGCGCGCCAATGCCGTAATCCGTGCCGGGCTGATCCCGCATCTGGGCCATTGGCTGAAGCAGAAGCTGGTGCGCAGGCTGATTTTGGACCGCACGCGATTGCTGGCGACGCAGGACGCCGCTGCGCGCAAGGCCATGGCCGTCGAGCAGCGGCTCGCCCGCATCGAGCTGCAAGTCCAGCAGCAGGACCGCGTTTACCAGAACCGCATTGAGGAACTCACTCGCGATCTGCTCGCCGCCAAAGAGGAAAACCGCGAGCTGATCCGCGCCCGCATTGCCCAGGTCAAAGCCGACATGGCGATCGCCCGGGCCCGTCTCGTGGCTCAATCGCAGGCCGGCCGCGACACCGGCAGCAGGCCAATTGCTGGATGGGCGGCTCCGCCCGCCAGGCCTACGGCCGACGAAAGAGGATGATACGGTTGGTGTTGGTGCCTTTGGCCATGTTGGCCACCCCCCAGCAGTTGGCCGTCTTAGTGAATTGCTGGTCGTTGATGACGATCAGTTCCGGCTCCAGGCCTGCGGCGACGCCACACGGCAGGGCGGCTTCTTCGAGCTTCGTTTTGCCGGCATGAACCTCGCCGACTTCGAAGGCGACGTGGCCGCCGGGCTTCAGGAGGCGATACAGCTCGCGAAAGACCTCGGTCATCGCCGTTTGCCAGGCGTCCAACTTCCTGGGAACGGTGAGCTTCACCGATTGGGCGTCAATCCCCAGAAACCAGCAGCGCAACCAGTTGTCTGTGGCATAGTCCACGACGTCGAGGAACGGCGGCGAGGTGAC
>CAZHEW010000527.1:0-2598 GCA_964531815.1 uncultured Verrucomicrobiota bacterium | reverse complement strand
GAGGTCCGCCCCGACTTGCTCACGGCAAAATAATGGAACCGCCGATGCCCGGTCACACCCGTACGACTGTCCGACCAACTTGCGCCGGTCGGCGTCCCCGTCACATCTGCGTAGCTGGTTTCCCCGTTGGAATCTCCGGTCGTGCCGTAGCCCCACATATACTGCATCGTCCGCCAATACGGCACCGTCTGGCCCGCGGAGGTCCCGTTGACACTGACCGTGGTGTTATTTCCGTAAAGGGCAGCGCCACACGCCGGCGAACTCGTCCCGTAAACACTGCTCACCGTGACGGCCGGATACCAGCCGTCCTGCTCGTAACCCACACTGAAACCCCCGTAACGGTCGCTCTGCAGCGTCACCGACGGCTCCATCTTCCTGAAATCACCCCCGTTGTGATAACTGATGACGCCGCCAAAACCGCCGGTGCCATTACGCACCTTGAAGAGCACACGGTTCCAGCCGGCACCCATGCCAGTCGCTGCGAAACGGTCCTGATCCCAGGTCACGCCGCGTGAAGCGTTGTTGTCGTGAATCTGCGTGCCGTTTTGCCAAATGCGAACACCGTCGTCCGAGCCGACGCCCCACTGCTGACCCGAACCGCTGGGCGTGTGGACCCAGGCAAACGCGTAAGCCGTGCAGTTGTCACAGGCGTTGACGCCGCCGACGTTGGCGTTGCCCTTGAAGTTCAGGTAATTGCCCCCGCCGGCATTCCCGCAATCGCCCGTCTGCACGCGAGCCGGAGCCCTGCCACCATAAAGGTTATTCGCGAAATAGTTGCCATGGCTGGTGTCAAGGGCGCCGTAGACATAGATGCCACTCTCACCGAAAGGTGGCGTCCAGCCCACCTCGGAAACGTTTGCGCCAACGCCGAAGCCGCCAAACACGATCCAGTCGTTGAGATAGACCCACTTGTCGCCATACTGATGAATCTCGCGGATGGCGGTTCTGGCAACGCCGCAAACGCTTCCGCAGCCGGTCGTCCAGCTTTCGTCGGCGTTGAGATAGACGCCATTCCAGTTATACATATCGCCGGTCTCACCGTACTCGAAGGACTGCCAACTGCATGTGTAGGCGCAGCTATTCCATTCCTTGTAGCCACCGGGCAGTCCACCGCCCTGGTTGCGGTAACGAATGCGGTCCCCCGTCTCCGCCCCCGCGCCGCAGTTCACGTAGTCCAAGACGATGTAGCCCCGGCCATTCCACTGGAAGCCGGGATTTAGGGTCGCGTTGAAACCGCGGGCGGCGCAACTGGTAAAGTGGCTCCAGCAATACCCGTAAGTGCCACAATCGTCCAAGGTCACTGGAAAGTTGCCCCAGCCCGCGACGTACAAATCTCCCCACCACGCCCGCGCCGTGCCGGGCAAGAGCAGCAGGGCGGTCAACACTAGGCTCCGCGCTGATCGCACGGCGAAGGTGGCAGGTGAGTTGCCCGCATTACACGGGCGGCCTGAGTTGTTCATAGTCATTCTATTGTTAACCATTGATATTCGCCACCGGGGCTAACGCTGCGCCGCGTGTCTGTCAGGCCACGGCAGGGCCGAGGGCAAACTGATACTTCGACTACCGTCCGGTAACGCAACTGGACAAACTGGCACTCTAAAGAAAAACATGAAAAGCAAGCCCTGTCAACATGAAATCGCCGACATGAAACCGCCGACAATTAACCGGCCAACCGCCCGGAGCCTGGCTGCATCCTGCAACTGCGACCAGGGCCCGGCAGCGCCGAACCGGGACGAGTCGCGAGCAGTTCTCAACACCCCCGCCCGGGACAGCAGATGCGTCCAATGCCTGTGTCGGGATCACCTCCAACGGAGCGCAAAGCTCGTTCGCTTCTCCCACGCTGTCTGTTTGGGCGCGACGCGCCAGCCACCCCTTCGATTTGTTTAAGGAGGTTCTTCGCTGTTTTCAGTGGAATAGGGGCGTGGATCGAAGGGCGAAAGCTCCGGAGGAGCACCATGTTTATAGCCAAAGCGCCGGGACGTTTCCCGCCAAGCTCCGTAGGAGCGGCATCGAACTCCCTCCTCCAGCCTCAGAACTTGAATCTCCCACCGATCCCATGCCGCTCCTACGGAGCTTTCCGCCAGCCGCCACTATTCCATCGAGAACAGCGAAGAACCTTTAAGGAGCCACCGCGCGGTAGAATTGTCGCGGCACGTTGGTGGTCGCAAGGTCGGTGATGGCCACCCAACCGGCAGCGGGAATCGCGTTGGTTGAGAGCGGCGACCAGTTGACCAGGTTCGTTGACACCTTGATCACGTAGTTGCTGCCAACGGGGCCGTTCAGAACGAAGCCGAAGACTTGATTGCTCATGCCCGGCGCGGTGAGTTGCACGCCGCCGGCGCCGGCGTACTCCGCCGTGTAGGTGACGCCGCCTGGCCCGATCGGCTGGGTGCTGTCGTTGATGGTGATGGTGCGGCTCGCGTTGCCGGCGAACGCGGCCCCCTCCCGCAGCCACCGCAAAAACACCCAGCCGCCCGCGTTCACGGCGGGGGCGGTGAGCGTCACCGGGCTCTTCGCGGCGAAGTAGAAGTGCTGGCCGTTGGAGGCAGTATTAAACGTTGGGCCGTTCCCGAAGTTGTCCGTTCTGCCCCAGGCGAA